>CAYPKH010000033.1:0-10215 GCA_964411245.1 uncultured Nitrospina sp. | reverse complement strand
CTGATCATGATGGGTATAGTGATCAAAATCACTCTCCGGCTGGCATTCAACATCAAATATATCTGGGTCACCCCCTGGTTTAATATCTGAGTTTGTAAAATCCAATGACAGACGAATCGAATAAAGAGGAACCCAAGCCTGAGTTTAAAGAAGGCGAATTTGACGAGCATACCTCGTACAGCTTTTTTTATTTCCTGATGTCGGGGGCCTTGTTGTTCGTCACCCTGTGGGCTTTCTGGGACGACGAATACGGCCGCCGGGGGTACAAGGAATTCCAGGACGTTTATTTTAAGGATCAGTACATTCGCGCGGAGAACGAGTATAAGGAAGTTACCCAGAAAATCCAGGCGAAGGAACAGGAAATTTTGGCCGCCATCGCCTCGGAGGAACAAAAGATGGAGGCCAGCGATGAATATGGGGAACTCGCAGAGATCGCTTGGGAAGCGCAAAATCATCTGGATGAAGTGACCGGAGATCAGAAATTCGCCAGGAGCCGGCTGGATGAGTATTACTACTATTACAAAAAGGCCATGCACGAAGGCAAGAACTTCGAAGTCCAATTGGCCAAGGTTCATAATACCGAAAAAGAAATTGAAGGACTTAATCCGGTCATTGCTGGATTGACCCGCGAAAGGGACGAAGCCGAGGAAAAATTACTCAAATTCAAGGCCAAGAAGGAAAACCTGGAAAAAGAAATCGCCCAATTGGTCAGCGACAGGCAGATTCTTGAAGGAACTATGGATTATTACAAACCGTTTCCCTTTTTCTGGCGCGCCGCTGAAATTCTGCAAACGGTGATTCCGTCTTATGGTAAAAATAACTTTCAGGAAATCACCTACAAAGTCGACCGGTGTCAGACCTGTCATATCGCCTACGATGACCCCTACTATGAAAACCATGAACAGCCGCTCAAGTCCCATCCTGATGTTGATCTTTACATTAAGAAGCACGATCCCCTGGTAACCGGCTGTACCTGGTGTCATAAAGGTCAAGGCACCGCCACGGCCCCTGCGGAGGATGCGCACGGTTCCCATCATGAGATGGATCAGTCGACCGGGATTAATGAGCCCATCCTGCTCGGCAATTTCATGCAGGCCAATTGCCGGAACTGCCATGCGCCCCAGGTGGAATTGGAAGGGGCTCCGCTGCTGTCCAAGGGTAAAAAATTATTCATCAAAATGGGTTGTCATGGATGCCATCTGGTGGAGGGTTACCAGAAAGAACGCAAAGTGGGACCCAGCCTGCTTCGCATCGCCTCCAAGGTGGACCCAAGCTGGCTGGTCCGCTGGGTCAAGAAGCCCAAGAATTACCTGCCCAAAACCCGCATGCCCTATTTTGGTTTGAGTGACGAGCATACGCTGGCCATTTCCGCCTATATCTGGGATGCTTCCGAAAAAGATTACAAGGTGGCCGAAACCTATGAGGGCGGCGACCCGGCGAAAGGCAA
Source organism: uncultured Nitrospina sp. (assembly GCA_964411245.1). Taxonomy (GTDB): domain Bacteria; phylum Nitrospinota; class Nitrospinia; order Nitrospinales; family Nitrospinaceae; genus SZUA-226. The sequence continues at coordinate 8,768 of CAYPKH010000033.1, read as the reverse complement.
AAAATTGTTTGAAATGGTGGGGTGTCAGGCCTGTCATAAGGTCAAGGGCAACGGTGAGTTGTTCGGCCCCGATTTGACCCGCATCGGCAACAAGGTGAACCCGGACTGGCTGGTCAGCTTGATTCAGAATCCCGACGAGTATAATCCCAAAAGTATCATGCCGAACCTGCGGTTGACGCATGAGCAGGCGTCGGATATTTCGGCGTACCTGTTGCATTTCGACCAGAAACGGCCACAGGCAGGTGTGGAAGAAAAACTCAACGATCCAGAGTTGATCAAGCTGGGTAAAAGACTGGTTCGGGCAAGAGGGTGTTTTGCCTGTCACGACATCAAGGGCATGGAAAAGGAAGGCCGCATTGCCCCGGAACTGACCGCATTCGGCAACAAGCAGACGCGGGAATTGGAGTTCGGCGACTCCCACATCCCCCACACCTGGGAGTCCTGGACGCGCACCAAACTGAAAAAACCCGATTCCTACGCCACCGAACGGATTCTGGACAAGATGCCCGATTTCGAACTCGCGCCGGATGAGGTGGAAGTCCTGCTGGTCCTGCTCAAGGGGTTCAATGGCATAAAAATTCCGCCGCAGTATCAGAAAAATTACAGCGAAAAGGAATTGACCATCGAGCGGGGACGCCGGTTGATCACCCGTTACAATTGCCGAGGATGTCATATGGTGGAACGCACCGGGGGCCATATCCAGGAGTTCCTGTCCTCAAAAACCCAGTATCCGCCTCCTCTGGAGTTGGGGAATTATCATGTGGGCGAACGCTTGAAGGGTTCCTGGCTGTTCTCTTTCCTGAAAAAGCCCACACCGGTCCGAACGTGGATGAAAGTCCGCATGCCGACGTTTTCCTTCACCGACAAGGAAGTGCGGGATTTTACGGCCTACTTTGAGGCCATGTCGCCGATTGACATCAAGTATGAGGCCGAAGTCCACCTCAAAAAGAACAAAGACAGCATTCAAACCGGAGTCCAAATCGTCAATTACATGGATTGCGGAAAATGTCATGATGACGGGGCCAAAGGAATCGATTTCTCCATCGCCGCCCAGCGTCTGAGGCAGGGATGGATTCCCAAATGGATGAAAGATACCCGGGAAATGATCCCCTGGACCCGGATGCCCAACCATTGGCGCAAGGCCGGGGATAAATACGTCATTCCCACCAAATTCAGCGATCTTGAGGAGCTGGAGGACGGCAATGTCGACAGCCACATCAAGCATATCGGGGATTTTATCCTGTCCTACAATACCGCCGAAGATATTGATTTTGAAGCTTCCCTGGATGCAGGCGGCGGTGAAGAAGGTGAATCCGCCGAGGATGAGGAAGAAGACGAGGACGAATAAATTTTTTGAGCGTTTGAACCGGAAATACGTTAAAATCTGTACAAATATTTAAAGGGCTATTCCCATGGAAAATTCCGGACTCGAAAATTTTCTTATCATTGCATTGAAACCCGACAATATGCCGATCGGCGCCATGTTGGTGTTTATTGCGTTCTGGTTTTGGGTTGGGATTGTTCAAATGATCAAGCACGACCGCCTGATCAAAGCTGGCAAGAAAGATAAAGTTTACGATGAAATGATCAAATAAGTGGCTCTATTCATCATCACATTCATTGCCTTCACCATTGGGATCGTCCTGATCCTCTTTTTAAAAAACGTCTCTCCGCCCCCTCCTCAGGAACAAATTCACTTCGACAATCCCAGCGACAAACCCGCTTACCTGGTAGACCGCGACGCGTTCAAGGAGAAGTGTCTGGAGTTTCTGGGCAAGTTCAATCTGGAATACAAGCATTCCATCTGGGCCAACGAACAAGAACTGGAAATCGACATGCTGGACGAAACCCCGGTGGTCGGCGGTAAATATTTGGCCCTGTGCATTTTCGAACCCCTGCATCAGCGGGTCGACCTCTTCAAGGTCAAGGGATTTATCGATACCGTCAAGGGGGAGGGCGCTGCACGGGGCATTGTAATCACCACCGGTTATTTTTCCGATGACGCCCAGAGAGCCATTGAGGAAGATCCGGTCGAGTTGGTCAACGTGGTTTCCTTCCTGGATTATTTGAAACAATTTGATATTTATTAATTAATCCCGCCAGAGGGACCCCTTGCTTCCCTCGGGCTTATCCCCGCCGTCTTCGGCCATGATGCGTTCTTTGTGATATACTGGTAACCTCATGAAAATCAAGGCTATTTTAGAAAAAGTGCACCCCTCATTTTCCTTCGAATTTTTTCCTCCCAAGGACAACGAGGGGTTCGACAAATTGTTCACCACCATAACGCAGTTGAAGCCCTGCCAGCCCACCTATGTCTCCGTGACTTTCGGCGCCGGCGGCAGTACCCGAACCAAAACCATCGACCTTGTAGGCCGGATTAAAAACGAAATCGGGCTGGAATCGATGGCCCATTTGACTTGTGTGGGAAGCGATAAAGAATACATCGCCGCCATTCTGGATACCCTGCGGGCGCAGGGCATTCAAAATATTCTGGCATTGAGGGGCGACCCGCCGCAGGGGCAGGAGAAATTCGAAAAACCGGAGAATGGGTTTGCTTACGCCAATGAACTGGTGGCATTCATCCGCGCGAACTACGATTTCTGTATTGGGGTTGCGGGATACCCCGAGGGCCATATAGAATGTCCGGACAAAAAAGCGGATTTGGACCATTTGAAACGAAAAGTAGACGCCGGCGCGGATTTTATTGTGACCCAATTGTTTTTCGACAACCGTTATTATTTTGATTTTATCGACCGGGCGCAAAACCTTGGTATTCAGGTCCCGATCATTCCCGGGATCATGCCCATTTTGAATGTCAAACAAGTCCAACGGTTTACGAAAATGTGCGGATCCACCATTCCGGCTGCGCTCATGGAGCGGTTGGATGCGGTTCAGGACGATCCGGAAACGGTCCGGCAGTTAGGCATCGATCATGCCACCGAGCAGTGCGAGCGCCTGCTTCAGGAGGGGGCTCCCGGCATCCATTTTTATACCCTGAACCGGTCGAACGCCACCCTCAAAATTCTGGAGAGCTTGAGAAAATTGACCGATCAAACCAGCGATTGACCCTCGGGTTTTCAATGTCCCGTCTATGCAAAAACTACTAACGGCTCTGCTGATCACGATCTCCGCTGCCGCTCCCGTTGCGGCTCAACAGGAAACCCCCTCCTCTTCGGTCGGGGATGATATTGGCAAGAACATGGTCCTGATTCCGGCGGGGAAAATTCATAGAGGCTGTGATCAATTGGGACCGGAACACGGGGGACCGGCCCATCCGGTCTACCTTGATTCGTTTATGATCGATATCTACGAGGTGACCAATGTACAGTTTGAGAAAATCATGCCGGACCATAAACTGAGGCGGAGCATGTCTTCGCATTGCGACAACTGCCCGGTCACCAAAGTCACCTGGTTCGAGGCAGCGGACTTTTGCCATTTGATCGGCAAGGCTCTGCCCAGCGAGGCCCAGTGGGAAAAGGCCGCCGGGGCCGCCAGCGGATGCGAGTTTCCCTGGGGCCCGGAGTTTGATCCGGCCAAAAAGCAGGCGCGGGGCGGATTGGAATTGAAAGACAAGGCCAGCCCGGTCGGCAGATATCCTCCGAACAAATACGGAATCTATGATACGGCCGGAAACGTCTGGGAATGGGTGGCGGACTGGTATTCACCCGAATATTATTTTCTGGAACCGCTTTATAATCCCAGAGGGCCTTCCCGCGGCGTCATGAAAGTCCGGCGGGGCGGGGCCTGGTCGGACAGTATCAGGGCGATGAAAGCCGGTTACCGGGACTGGAGTTATCCCTTTTCCAGAAGTTACAGCGATATCGGATTTCGCTGTGCCATTAATCTCAAATAGCCATGATCCCACCCACCAAAATGGAATACATCAACCGCTTGGTGGCGGAATGTCTTTCGGAAGAGGGCGACTCGCTGGAGATGCAGGGGCGGTTCATCGGCGACGAAGGCCTGGAAGCCCTCATGCAGGCCGACAAGCTGGAGGACATCGAAAACCTGGACCTCACCAAAAACAATATCACCCATAAAGGCGTCCCGTATCTGGCCCGATCTGAGCGGCTGGTCAAGCTCAAGCGGCTGTACCTGGGTGAAAATAATATCGGCGACAAGGGGGCGGTGCCCTTATCCCAGGCGTCTTTCATTCCCAATCTGGTTCACATGGATATCCGGTTCAACCTGATCGGACCCGATGGCGGAATGGCGCTGGCGCAAGGACCGTTCAAAAAAATGCAGGTCTTCATCGTGCAGGACAATCCGATCGGCGACGAAGCGCTGAAAGCGATGGCCAGGAATCCCGGATTCATGCACGTTCGGAAGCTCAATATCTACCGGACCCAGGTGACCGACCAGGGGATCAAGAACCTGGCCAAATCCAAAGTATTTAAAAAACTGAAGCACCTCAACTTGGCCCGCAATATTCTGCGGGTGGATGCCGCCCTGGCGCTGGCCAATACCAAAACCCTGCTCAACATCGAAACCCTGCTGATGTTCGATACCTTCATCGGCGACAAGGGAGTCGACGCCCTCCTGAAATCTGAAAGCCTCTCCAAACTCAAAACCCTCAGGTTGACTTAATATAAAGGAAAAGTGGGGAGAAAAGAGATTATCTGGAGTAGCGGTTTTTGAGCCAGGTTTCAGCGGTGTTGAAATGGACCTTCCACGAGAGGCACACCGCCGTCCCAGGGTATCTGGGTGGCCAGGGCTTTTTTGTACTGGATCATCGCCTCACGGGATTTGATCCTTTTGGTGTGGGGATTAAGCTGGGGAATGTTTATTTCGCTGAAGTCAACTCCAGCAGAATCGCGGTTCCCGGAAGATAGGATTCGATAGGGGATTGCCCTTCATCTTTTAAATATCCTTCCAGAAATTGCAGGGCCGCGCCGCCACCGGTGGATACAAAGAAATTGGAGGAAAGATAATTGAACAGGGTATAGGCATCCTCGACCTTGAAATCGATTGAAAGCAAATCCGGGTTGATGGGCCGATTCAGTTGCAGAGCGACCTGCTTGCGCACGAGATTCTTAACCTCATCGAAATGGATCTTATTGAGAATGGCGGCAGAGTCTCCCCCGCCTATGACGACAGTAAGGTCTTCATCCGCAATGGCCGCAGCAAACAGGACCAGCGCCAGTTTGACGGAACCCTCGGCATAATGATCGCAATGAGGATGGTCGTAGGCTCCCAGGGGCCCGTTCCAGAATACCTGCTTGATCTGTCCCTTTTGCAGAATGTTCTTGGCGTAATTGACGATCGTTTTCGGCCCCAGGTCCAGTTGAAAATCCTGAGAAAAGTCGGGTTCCGTCCGGATCTCATAATCCGTTTCGAAGTAATCCTTGGTAATCTTGTAATCGTCCGGAAAGATGATCTGGACGCTGTTCTTCTGCGCCAGGGCCAGGATTTCATGCGCCATTTTGATTTCATCCAGCAAATCCCGGCATTCTTCTTCACTCTTGTTTTCATACATTTTCGTGGGGATATCCTTCAGGGACAGGGAATCAATGATTTTCTCCCGTTTGCGCCCTAAGAGGAAAGCGTTCACCATCCGGCCGCCGATAAAGATTAACTTGATTTTTGACTCCACAAACTGCTTTAATATACTGATTTTGTCCGCAATTTTGGCTCCCCCGGCGATAACCGCAGTTTGCTCCGGGTGATTGAGCACACGCTTCCCGAATTGACCCAATTGGGTGATTTCCTCATGAAGCAGGGTTCCTGCAACAGCCAACTTACCTGCCTTACGCATAGTCTGGGGAAGCAACTTAATACTTTTGGTGACCCGGTGACTGCACCCAAAAGCGCAATTGATAAACACATCAGAAATCTTTCCCAATTCCTCAATAAATTCCTGACGGTATGTATCGGGATTGCGGGGTTCCAGCAGGTACCGGAGGTTGGGTAGAAACTTGATTCCTCCTGCGGGGAGCTGATGTTTGAAACAGATTTCCAGGGAATTCTTGAAATTGGAGTCTGTGATTTCCGGCGGAAAAATAGTGTAGGTGTCGCCGTACAGTTTGCGGATCAGCGTGTCGAAATGAGAACAAACAAATTGAATATTGAATATTCCGTCCCAGCCATGGCGATCCAGTTTTTTATGGGGACGGCCCAAGTGGGAGCCGATGATGATCCGGCAATTGCCCCCGGTCAATTCATGAATTCTCTTAAACGTCAGATCCAGGAACCGCCGGATGCGGGTGTCATCGCTGACGCGATAACCTTTAGAAGTCGATATGAGGGGAACGTTGAAATCGACTCGGATAAAAATGGTTTTGTTAATCAGATGCTCCGGACGCAAATCCTCCAATAGAGGCAATCTTAATTGATTTTCCGATATCGCATCCATCGCGCTTGGAAAGTGACAATATAAACAAAAGGTTAAACGTTATTTATTCGTGTAAAATATTAACTTGAAAAGAACCGGGCTCATTGTGCAATCAACTTTTCGTTATTAAAATAACATGACTTTCCGGATTTTGAAATTTAAAGTTTTGATTTATCATGACAACCGGGTGCAGTGGGCGGGTTTTGCCGATATGCGGCAATAGAGAAAGGCCAAAAATTATATGTCGAAAATAACAAAAAAAATGCTGATCAACGTGGACCAGCCGGAAGAATGCCGGGCCGTGGTGATCGAAAACGGCAAGTTAGCCGAGATTATTGTAGAACATTCATCCCAGGAATTGGTAAAGGGCAACATTTATCAGGGGGTCATCACCCGGGTGGAACCTGCCATCGAAGCGGCTTTTGTCGACTTCGGCGGCAAAAAATACGGCTTTTTGCCCTTTAAGGACGTTTTGCCGGAATCCTACCTGCAAACCGGCGAGAGAAAAGCCAGAACCCGCATTCAGGATGTGTTGGTCCGGGGGCAAAAATTACTGGTCCAGGTCGTCAAGGAAAGCCGGGACGCCAAGGGCCCCTCACTGACCAATGCGGCGACCATTCCGGGACGGTTTCTGGTGCTGATGGTTTCCAGCGACTCCAGCGGCATTTCCCGGAAAATAGAGGACGAGACCGAACGCAAAAAGATGAAGCAGATCATGGCCGACTTGGGAGTTCCCGCGAGCATGGGCGTGATCATCCGAACCGCCGGCATGGGACGCACCAAGACCGAACTGCAAAAGGATATTCAATCCCTGCTCAAAATCTGGGAGAACATCGAGAAGCAGATCAACAACCCGGAAACCAAAGCCCCCAGCCTGTTGTATGAAGGTCCCGATATGGTGGTCCGTACCGTCCGCGACCATTTCACCAACGACACTTCCGAGATTCTGGTGGACGATCAGGATTCTTATGAAGCGCTGATGGAGTTTATGAAAATGGTCATGCCCCGCATGCGCAACCGGGTCAAACTGTACAAAGACACCAAGCCGCTATTCTCCCAATACAATGTGGAAGAGCAAATCGAGAGCATTTACAACCGCCGCGTGGAATTGCCCTCGGGCGGTTCCATTGTCATCGATGTGGGCGAGGCCATGGTTTCCATCGACGTGAACTCCGGAAGAACCACCGGTGCCAGCGCTTTGGAGGAAACGGCGATCAAAACCAATCTCGAGGCCGCCGAGGAGATCGCGCGCCAACTGCGATTGCGGGACTTGGGGGGGTTGATCGTGATCGATTTTATCGACATGTATCAAAAGAAAAACAAATCCCTGCTCGAAAAACAGATGAAACAAAGCTCCAAACTGGATAAAGCCCGGATCAATTTTTCCCACATCTCCCGGTTCGGCCTGCTGGAGATGTCCCGGCAACGGTTAGCCCCGCCGGTCAAAGAAGGGTTTTTTATGGATTGCCAGCACTGCAGTGGAACCGGCCATGTCAAAACCGACAGCTCCTCTGCGTTGAGCGTGATCCGGACAATACAGGAGCACCTTGCCGCTGGCAATGTGAAAGTATTGCAGGTGCGGATATCGACACAGGTCATCAATTATCTTTTGAATCACAAAACCAAAACCATGCTCGAACTGGAAGAACACAACGGGGTGGATATTCAATTTGAAACCCAGGAAAATCTTCCTTATGAAAGCTTCACGTATACCGTTTTGGAGCGTAAGAAAGAGGAAGACAGGGTTATCGAACAGAAATCCAGAATTCAAAAAGATTCCCGTTCGGACAGCGACAAATCTTCAGAAGAGAAGGGGGATAAACGCGGTCGCGGCCGCCGGACTTCTTCCAGCCGGGGGAGGGGACGCAGGCCATCGAGCTCCCGTCGGCCGGGCAGCGAAACGGGCGGCAAAAGGCCTGCCCGTTCGCCCCGAAGGCGGCCCTGGAAATCCTCCAGAAACCAAGAGGCAGGTCCTTCGCCGGCAGGCGATCACTCGAATGCAGATGATACCTCGAGAGAGCAGTCCTCTGCCCCGCCCGAAGGTCAGGATTCGGCGGCGTCCGACATCAGCCGGGAATCGGGAGAAGAAAAGCAACCCGTAGATAACGTTTCCCGCTTGCATGAGGTGGTGGTCGACAAGCCGGCGCCGTTCGATCCCGGTCCACCGGAAGAATAATCCTTGGAAACTTCAAGAGGCGGATTTCGAAGCCTTGGGAACCGACTGGGCGCATCGGAAACCGGTATCCCAGGACCTCATTTTCGGTGGCGCGAAATTCCGGTAGGGAAGAAGCGCGAATTCTTTCAGGAATCCATGTTCTCTTTTGTTGATGGCCCCACCCCGGATCACTTTATATTGTTTGCCAAAATTGGGATCCTTGAAAGTCGACCCCGGATAAGCAAGATACCAGCTGGCGGTCCATTCCGACACGTTGCCGAT
>CAYPKH010000032.1:0-10242 GCA_964411245.1 uncultured Nitrospina sp. | reverse complement strand
CAGAAGACGTCCGTAATCTGCTGGCCGAGGGGGGATGCTCCCTTTCCGGAGAAGTCGTGCTCCACGACGGGCGGACCGGTCACCCCTTCCACCAGAAAGTGATGGTGGGCTACATCTACATGCTCAAACTGCACCATCTGGTCGATGACAAAATCCATGCGCGGTCGACCGGACCGTACTCCCTGGTGACGCAACAGCCGTTGGGCGGTAAAGCCCAGTTCGGCGGTCAGCGGCTGGGGGAAATGGAAGTGTGGGCGCTCGAAGCCTATGGCGCCGCCTACACCCTTCAGGAAATGTTGACGGTCAAATCCGACGACGTCGAAGGCCGCAAGCGCATGTACGAAGCGATTGTCAAGGGCGATACCCATCTGACGCCCAACCTGCCGGAATCGTTCAATGTTCTGGTCAAGGAGCTGCAGAGCCTGGCCATCGATGTGGAATTGATAGAAACCGGCAAATAGGCGTATTGGTTTTGGAAGGCCGCTCAAACTATTGGGTCTGATTTATATAAACTTTATTTTAGGAGACCACGCTTGTGGATAACCTGAGTTTTTTTGATAAACCCAAAAATCCGATCATTTTCGATGCGATCCGCATCCGCCTGGCGTCCCCGGAAAAAATCCGGTCCTGGTCCTATGGCGAAGTGAAGAAGCCCGAAACCATCAATTACCGGACCTTCAAGCCGGAACGGGACGGACTGTTCTGCGCCAAGATTTTCGGCCCGGTCAAGGACTGGGAATGCAATTGCGGCAAATACAAGCGCATGAAGCACAAAGGCGTCATTTGTGAGAAATGCGGAGTGGAAGTTATTCTGTCCAAAGTGCGCCGGGAACGGCTCGGCCATATCGAACTGGCCAGCCCGGTGGCCCACATCTGGTTTTTCAAGGGACTGCCCAGCCGCATCGGCCATATTCTCAACCTCAGCCTCAAAGAGCTGGAACGCATCATCTATTTCGAAAACTATGTGGTGATCGATCCCGGCGAATCCGACTTTAAAGAAAGCCAACTGCTGACCGAAGCGGAATACCGCGAAGCGGAAATCGAGTTCCCGCACGGGCTGAAAACCATGGTGGGTTCCGAAGCCGTGATGGAGTTGTTGAAGAATCTCGATCTCGACGCCCTGGCCGCCAAGCTCAAGGAGGATCTGGTCAAAACCTCCTCCGTGTTGAACAAGCGCAAGTTTTCGAAACGCCTGAAGATCGTCGAGGCCTTCCGGAAATCCGGCAACAAGCCGGAATGGATGATCCTGCAGGTCGTTCCGGTGATCCCTCCGGAGTTGCGTCCGCTGGTGCCGCTGGACGGCGGCCGGTTCGCCACCTCCGATCTGAACGATTTGTACCGCCGGGTCATCAACCGCAACAACCGTCTGAAACGCCTGCAGGAGCTGAAAGCGCCGCAGATCATCATCCGCAACGAAAAACGCATGTTGCAGGAAGCCGTCTCGGCCCTGTACGACAACGGTCGGCGCGGCCGCACCCTGCGCGGCACCAACAAGCGTCCCCTGAAATCCTTAAGCGACATGCTCAAGGGCAAACAGGGCCGCTTTCGCCAGAACCTTTTGGGAAAACGCGTGGATTATTCCGGCCGGTCCGTCATCGTCGTCGGCCCGGAATTAAAACTGCATCAGTGCGGACTGCCCAAGAAAATGGCGCTGGAACTGTTCAAACCGTTCATCTTTAACCGGCTGGAACAGAAAGGCTATGCCACCACCATCAAGACCGCCAAAAAAATGGTGGAGCAGGAACGGTCCGAAGTCTGGGAAGTGCTGGAAGAAGTCATCCAGAAACATCCCGTGCTGTTGAACCGCGCACCCACCCTGCACCGGCTCGGGATTCAGGCCTTCGAGCCGATTCTGATCGAAGGCAAAGCCATCCGCATTCATCCGCTGGTGTGCACCGCGTTCAACGCGGACTTCGACGGCGACCAGATGGCGGTGCATGTGCCTCTGTCCATGGAAGCGCGGGTGGAGGCCAAATTGCTGATGATGGCGCCCAACAACGTACTGTCGCCCGCCAACGGCCGGCCCATCGCCGTGCCCAGTCAGGATATCGTCCTGGGCTGTTACTACATGACCAAAATCCGCGGCGGCGTACGCGGCGAGGGTAAAGTGTTCTCCGGGCCAAAAGAAATCCGCATGGCCTACGACCACGATGAGTTGGACCTGCAGGCCCGCATCATGGTGCAGATGGAGGGTCAACTGGAAGTGACCACCACCGGCCGTATCCTGCTGTATGACGTTGTGCCCAAGGAATTGCCGTTCTCCCTGGTGAATCAGGAAATGAACAAAAAGTCCCTGTCCGATCTGATCGGCACCTCGTTCAAAGTGGTGGGACGGGAAAAAACCGTGGCCCTTCTCGACGCGGTCAAGGAGCTGGGATTCAAATACGCCACCGAGGCGGGTCTCTCCATTGCCCTCGACCACATGCGGATCCCGAAAGAAAAAGAACCGCTCGTCAAAAAAGCCGGCGAAGAGGTGTTAAAAGTGTACAAGCAGTACCGCGACGGGTTGATCACCAACGGTGAACGCTACAACAAGGTGATCGACATTTGGGCGCACGTCACCGAAAAGGTTTCCGAAGAAATGTTCCGGGATCTGGAGGAAGAGGACGAACGCATCGTCAAAGGTGAAAAACAAAAGGACTTCAACTCCATCTTCATCATGGCCGATTCCGGCGCTCGCGGCAGTTCCCAGCAGTTGCGGCAGTTGGCGGGCATGCGCGGGTTGATGGCCAAGCCCTCCGGCGAAATCATCGAAACCCCCATCACCGCGAATTTCCGTGAAGGGTTGTCGGTGATCCAGTACTTCATCTCCACCCACGGCGCGCGCAAAGGCCTGGCGGATACCGCACTCAAAACCGCGAACTCCGGTTACCTGACGCGGCGGTTGGTGGATGTGGCGCAGGACATCATCATCCTCGAAGAAGATTGCGGCACCCTGCGGGGGATCGATATCTACTCCCTGGTGGAAGCGGGTGAAATCATCCAGCCGTTGTCCGAGCGCATTCTGGGGCGGACCGCGTTGGACGATATCACCGATCCGTTCACCAACGAAGTATTGATCACAGCCAACGAAATGATTGATGAGAAAGCGATCGAAATCATCGAAAACGCGGGTATCGAAAAAGTCCGCATCCGTTCCAATCTGACCTGCGAATCGCATCAAGGGTTGTGCGTCAAGTGTTACGGAAGGAATCTCGCCACCATGGACTGGGCGGAAATCGGTGAACCGGTCGGGGTCATCGCCGCGCAATCCATCGGCGAGCCCGGAACCCAGCTCACCATGCGGACTTTCCACATCGGCGGCACCGCCAGCCGGGTGATCGAAAAGACCACACTCAGCACCAAAAAAGGCGGCATCATCAAGTATGCCGGTCTGCGGACCCTAAAAAGCAAGCCCGGCGAAATCATCGTGATGAACCGCAACGGACACCTGATAGTTCAGGATGAAAACGGCCGCGAAAAGGAAAAATACTCCATCGTGTACGGCGCCAAACTGAAGGTGGCCGACGGGCAGGAGATTCAGCCCAACCAGACGCTGGTGGAATGGGATCCCTACACCAATTCCATTCTGACCGAGGTGGCCGGAACTATTGCATTCGGCGATATCGTTGAAGGCCTGACTATGAAAGAGGACTTCGACGAAATCACCGGATTGTCCTCCAAGATCATCATCAGCCACCGCGACGAGAAAAAGCAACCGCGCATTTCGATCAAGGATGACAAAGGTGAGACCGTGCGCCGCTACATCCTGCCCGCAGGCGCCCACATCAACGTCAACGAGGGCGACATGGTGAATGCGGGCGACGTCATCGTCAAGATTCCGCGCGAAACCGCCAAGACCAAGGACATCACCGGCGGTCTGCCGCGGGTCGCGGAATTGTTCGAAGCCCGGAAGCCCCACGAACAGGCCACCATCACCGAAATCGACGGTAAGGTCAAGTTCGGCGGATTCGTCAAGGGCATGCGGAAAGTCGTGGTCGTAAACGACAGCGGAGAAGAGCGGGAATACCTCATCCCGCGCGGCAAGCACATCAATGTCCACGAAGGCGACGATGTGCTGGCGGGCGAACCGTTGATGGACGGCGCGTCCAACCCGCACGATATCCTCCGCATTCTGGGCGAAAACGAACTCCAGAAATACCTGGTGAACGAAGTTCAGGAAGTGTACCGGCTGCAGGGCGTTTCCATCAACGACAAGCACATTGAAATCATCGTGCGCCAGATGCTCCGGCATCTGCAGGTGGAAGATCCCGGCGATACCGATCTTCTGGTGGGCGAACAGGTCACCAAAAAGGTCTTTAATGTCAAGAATCAGGAAGCCATCAAGGAAAAAGGCGCACCGGCCCAGGGCATGCCCGTTCTGCTGGGGATCACTAAATCCTCGCTCAGTACGGAAAGCTTCATTTCTGCCGCATCGTTTCAGGAAACCACCCGGGTATTGACCGAGGTGGCCCTCAGCGGCAAGGAAGATCACCTGGTCGGATTGAAGGAAAATGTAATTATGGGACGATTGATTCCAGCAGGCACCGGTTGCCAGGCCTACAGCGGCATCCGGATCGAAGAACCGGAAATTGAAGAGGTGGAGGAGAAGAAAGAAGAAGCCGAAGAAGCGCCCGCGCCAGTGGAATAAAATCAAAAATTTCCGCTTGACTCCGGCACCTAGAATGTTAAACTTCAAAACTTTCCGTCTGCTGGCTAAAAAATCTAAAAACGCCAATGAAATCAATGGGTTTTTACGGTAAGGATTCCCGTATTTGGTGGGAAACCCGAGCTAAGAGAGGTATATTTTGCCGACTATAAATCAGCTAGTCAAAACGGGCCGTAAAAGCCCGGTAACCAAAACGGCCAGTCCGGCTTTGAAGCGCTGTCCCCAGAGGCGGGGGGTGTGTGTCCGGGTGTATACCTCCACCCCAAAAAAGCCGAATTCCGCCTTGCGCAAGGTCGCCCGGGTGCGGCTGACCAATGGCATGGAAGTGACCACGTACATTCCCGGCGTCGGCCACAACCTGCAGGAGCACTCCATTATTCTGATCCGCGGCGGCCGGGTCAAGGACCTTCCCGGCGTCCGGTACCACGTGGTGCGGGGCTGTCTGGATACCCTGGGAGTCGACAACCGGATGCAGTCCCGGTCTAAATACGGGGCTAAAAAACCCAAAAAGAAGTGATCAGGAAATTCTAATTTATGGCACGAAGACGAGAAGCTGAAAAACGGCAGATTTTACCGGACCCGAAATACAACGACATTCTGGTGGCCCGGTTCGTGAACAGCCTGCTGAAAAAAGGCAAGAAAAGTCTGGCGGAGCGGGTGCTGTACACCGCGCTGGACAATATCGGAGAAAAACTCAAAGACCAAGAGGCATTGGATGTATTTAAAAAGGCGATCGAGAACGCCGCCCCGATGCTGGAAGTCCGGTCGCGCCGCGTCGGCGGCGCCACCTACCAAGTGCCCGTGGAAGTGAGCCGCAACCGCCGGTTGGCCCTGAGCATCCGCTGGATGATCACCCATGCCAAAGCGCGGGCCGGCCGGTCGATGGCCGATAAGTTAACCGGAGAACTGCTCGACGCCTACAACAATTCGGGGGGAGCCATCCGTAAAAAAGAAGACGTGCACCGCATGGCCGAGGCCAATAAAGCGTTTGCGCATTATCGCTGGTAATTTTTGGTCTAAAGAATTTATGAGTAAGAAAATCAACCTGGAAAAAATCAGAAATATTGGAATCATTGCGCATATCGATGCCGGTAAAACCACCACCACCGAGCGGATTCTGTATTACACAGGCAAAAGCCACAAAATCGGTGAGGTCCACGATGGCAACGCCACCATGGACTGGATGGAGCAGGAGCAGGAGCGGGGCATCACGATTACGTCCGCCGCGACGACCTGTTTCTGGAACGATCATCAGATCAATATCATCGACACCCCCGGCCATGTGGACTTTACGGCGGAGGTGGAACGCTCCCTGCGCATTCTCGATGGCGCCATCGGCGTGTTCTGCGCGGTCGGCGGGGTAGAACCCCAGTCGGAGACCGTGTGGCGGCAGGCCACCAAATACCTGGTGCCGCGCATCGGTTTCGTCAATAAGATGGACCGGGCCGGGGCCGATTTTCTGGGGTGCGTCAACCAGATGAAAGAGCGCCTGAGTGCCAACCCGGTGCCCCTGCAGTTGCCGATCGGCGCTGAAAACGATTTCGTCGGAATGGTGGATCTGGTGAAAATGAAAGCGTACACCTATCCGGAAAAAGACAATCCCAAGGGGGAAGTGTTTGAGGAAGTCCCGATTCCTGATGATATGAAGGATATGGTCGGAGAATACCGGGAGAAACTGATGGAAGCCGCCTCCGACGTGGATGAATCGATTATGGAAAAATATCTGGGAGGCGAGGAAGTGACTCTGGAGGAACTCCAGGCCGCCATCCGTAAAGGAACACTGAAGCAGAAGTTCACGCCGATTCTGTGCGGGGCCGCTTTCAAAAACAAAGGCGTTCAGCAACTGCTGGATGCGGTTCCTCTGTATTTGCCCTCCCCCCTTGATGTGCCGCCGATGTCCGGTATCAACCCTAATACGCAGGAAGAAGTGATCCGCAAGGCCGATGTCAAGGAACCGGTGTCCGCGCTGGCGTTCAAGATCATGACCGACCCCTTTGTCGGGCAGTTGGCCTATTTACGAGTGTATTCGGGTGAGCTCACGAGCGGTTCCTATATTTACAACTCCACCAAGAACGTGCGGGAACGTATCGGGCGTCTGCTGCGGATGCATTCCAACAAGCGCGAGGAGATCAATACCGTCGGCGCCGGAGATATCGCCGCGGCCATCGGCTTTAAAAAGACCTTCACCGGCGACACGCTTTGCCCGGAAGACCAGCCGGTGGTGCTGGAAGCCATTTCCTTCCCCCAACCCGTCATCTCCGTGGCCATCGAACCCAAAACCAAGCCGGAACAGGAAAAACTTTCCGACTGTCTCATCAAACTCCAGCAGGAAGACCCCACCTTCGAAGTCAAGATCGATCCCGAAACCAACCAGACCATTATCTCAGGAATGGGTGAATTGCATCTGGAGATTCTGGTGGATCGCATGCGGCGGGAGTTTTCGCTGGACGTCAATGTCTCCAGGCCGCAGGTGGCGTTCCGGGAAACCATCACCAAAAGCGTGGAGCACAGCTACAAACACGTCAAGCAGTCCGGCGGCCGAGGGCAGTACGCACATGTGGAAATTCACGTGGAGCCCCGCGAGCCCGGCGAAGGGTTCGAGTTCGTCAACAAAATCGTCGGCGGAGCCATTCCCAAGGAATATATTCCCGCTGTTCAAAAAGGTATCGTGGAAGCGATGGACCGCGGTATCCTCTGCGGCTATTCCGTGGTCGACGTTCGGGTCACACTGGTCGACGGTTCGTACCACGAGGTGGATTCCTCGGAAATGGCATTTAAAATCTGTGCGTCCATCGCGTTTCAGGAAGCCTGTAAAAAGGCCAGCCCCGCGCTGCTGGAACCCGTCATGGATGTGGAAGTCGTCACCCCCGAAGAATTCATGGGCGACGTCATCGGCAACCTGAATTCCAAGCGCGGAAAAGTGAAAGAGTTGAGCGACCGGGCGGGCGCCAAAGTAATCCGCGCCGAAGTCCCGCTGGTCGGGATGTTCGGGTATTCGACGGATTTGCGTTCGGCGACCCAGGGCCGGGCCAACTACAGTATGGAGTTTTCAAAGTACGATGTCGTTCCCAACAATATTGCTGAGGAACTGATTGCTAAATCCAAAGGCACCTCTAGTGAGGTTCCTGCATGACCCAGAATAATCTAACTTATAAACCAACTAAGGATGGACAAAAAACGGAGTGAACTGGTATGGCTAAAGAAAAATTCGTGAGAGATAAACCACATGTCAATGTCGGAACCATTGGGCACGTAGACCACGGGAAAACCACACTCACAGCGGCCATCACCGAAGTTTTATCCAAAAAAGGGTTGGCCGAGAGCGTCGCTTTCGATCAGATCGATAAGGCGCCGGAAGAAAAAGAGCGCGGCATCACCATCGCTATCGCCCACGTTGAGTACCAAACCGAAAAGAGGCATTACGCCCACGTGGATTGCCCCGGTCATGCGGACTACGTTAAGAATATGATCACCGGCGCCGCGCAGATGGACGGCGCCATCCTCGTGCTCAGCGCGTCCGACGGACCCATGCCGCAGACCCGGGAGCATATCCTGCTCGCACGTCAGGTCGGTGTGCCCAAGATCGTCGTGTTCCTGAACAAATGCGACATGGTCGACGACGAAGAACTGCTCGAGCTGGTCGAGCTGGAAGTGCGCGAGTTGTTGAGCAAATACGAATTTCCCGGCGATGACATTCCCATTATCCGGGGCAGCGCCCTGCAGGCTCTGGAAAATCCCGACGATGAGGCAAAAGTCAAATGCATTAATGACCTGATGGCCGCGGTGGACGATTACATCCCCGTTCCCGAGCGTCCGGTCGATAAGCCGTTTTTGATGCCCATCGAAGATATCTTCAGCATCTCCGGCCGCGGAACCGTGGCCACCGGCCGGATTGAAACCGGCGTCATCAAAGTGGGTGAGGAAGTGGAGATCGTCGGATTCCGTCCGACCAATAAAACCACTGTCACCGGGGTCGAAATGTTCCGCAAACTGCTCGATGACGGGCAGGCGGGCGATAACGTCGGACTGCTCCTGCGCGGCACCAAACGCGAAGACATCGAGCGCGGACAGGTTCTGTCCAAGCCCGGATCGATCACCCCGCATAAAAAGTTCAAAGCGGAAGTGTATATCCTGACCAAGGACGAAGGGGGACGGCATACGCCCTTCTTCAACGGTTACCGGCCGCAATTTTATTTCCGGACTACCGACGTGACGGGCATCGTGACCCTGCCCGGCGGTGTGGAAATGGTCATGCCCGGCGATAACGTCACCTTTGAAGTGGCATTGATAACCGAAGTGGCCATGTCTAAAGAACTGCGTTTCGCCATTCGCGAAGGCGGACGCACCGTGGGCGCGGGAATCGTCAGTGAGATCACAGAATAATGAGCGATCAGAAAATTAAAATAAAACTAAAAGCTTACGACCACAGGTTGCTGGACTGGTCGGTGGGAGAAATCGTGGAAACCACCAAGCGCACCGGCGCCCGGGTGGTGGGTCCCATCCCCTTACCGACGGTCAGGAACAAGTGGACGGTGTTACGGTCCCCGCATGTGGACAAAAAATCCAGAGAGCAGTTCGAGATTCGGACCCATAAACGGATTCTGGAAATTCTCGAACCCACCCCGCAGACGGTGGACGCGCTCATGAAGCTGGACTTGTCCGGCGGCGTGGATATTGAAATCAAACTTTAATGGGCGTTGCGATGAAAGGTTTGTTGGGAAAAAAGGTCGGGATGACCCAGGTGTTCACGGAACAGGGCGATTGCGTGCCCGTCACCGTGATCCAGGTGGAAGGGTGCGTTCCCGTCCTCAAACGGACCCAGGAGAAAAACGGGTACGAGGCGGTGGTGGTGGCCTACGGCAAGCGCAAAGTCAAGCACACCAACAAACCGATGCAGGGCGTGTACAAACAGTTGAATCATGAACCCGCGAAACTGCTGGCCGAGTTCCGTGATATGGATGTCAGCGACGAAGAATTGGGAAAACCGTTGACCGTGGACATGTTCCAGGAAGGCGAACGGGTCCACGTGGTCGGTGTCTCCAAGGGTAAGGGATTTGCCGGCGTGATGAAGCGTCACGGGTTCGGCGGCCACCCCGCCTCCCGCGGCAACCACGAATCATTCCGCGGCGCCGGGTCGATCGGTATGGCGACCTTTCCCGGACGCGTGCACAAAGGACATCCCATGCCGGGACGCATGGGCGGAGAAAAAGTCCACACCAAAAACGTTCAGGTGGTTCGCGTGGACGCCGGAAACAATATTGTGTTGCTGAAAGGTTCCGTGCCGGGAGCCAACGGCGGGATCGTCCGCATCCTGCAAAGGCCCGGATCGAAGAAATAACAGGAATCACAGAGTCGATTATGCCGGATTTGGATGTGATCAATTTGGACAAGAAAAAAGTGGGCACGGTGCCCCTGTCGCCCGACGTGTTCGACGTCAAGGTGCGCGATGCTCTTGTGAAAGAGGACGTCTACATGCAACAGGCCAATCGCCGTAGCGGGTCTGCCTCCACTATGAGCACCCGGGGCGCAACCCGGGGGGGCGGCAAGAAGCCCTGGAACCAGAAGGGCACCGGTCGCGCACGGGTCGGCAGTAT
>CAYPKH010000031.1:0-10277 GCA_964411245.1 uncultured Nitrospina sp. | reverse complement strand
GGTCGACAATTGTCTGGAAACCACCCGCCGGGCTTTGGAGGTCGGGATCAACCATATCGAGACCGCCTACGGCTACGTCAAAAGCGAACATTTGTACGGCAAGGTTTTAAAAGAGCTGGGCACGCCGCGCGCGCAGTTCAAAATGATGACCAAGGGCGCGCCCATGACCGCCGACGAAACCCGTTCGATGGTGGAACAACAGTTAAAGGCTCTTCAGTTGGACTATGTGGATTTCTACGGCTGGCACGGCCTCAACAACGAAGAGCGCCTGCAGGCGGCGCTTAAGGCCGGCGGCCCGGTGGACACCCTGCACCGCCTGCGGGAGGAGGGATTGATCCGCCATATCGGGTTTTCCACCCACGCGCCGTTGAACGTGATCGAAAAAGCCATCCGCTCCGATTTGTTCAGCTTCATCAATCTTCATTATTATTATTTTTTCCAGCGCAACCGGCCGGCGGTGGAGTTGGCCGGGGAGAAGGACATGGGCATCCTCATCATTTCGCCCAACGACAAGGGCGGACAGTTGTGGAACCCGTCTGAAACGGTGAAGGAGTTATGCCATCCGCTGACCGCCATCCAGTTCAACGGACGGTTCTGCCTGAGCCATCCCCAGATCACCACGCTCACGCTGGGCATGCACGCGCCGGACCATTTCGACCAGAACCTGGCCCTATTGAACGGCGGACCTTACTTCTCCCAGGAAGATGCGGCGGTGAAAACCCGCATGGATGGCGCCTCCCGTTCAATCTCCGGGTTTTGTACTTACTGCACTGATTGCCTGCCCTGCCCCGAAAATATCAACATCCCCGAGATCCTCCGGTTCCGCAACCTGCTGGAAGGCTACGATATGAAGACCTATGGGAAATACCGCTACAATATGTTGGGGGGCAAGGGCCACTGGTTCCCCGGAAACTTTGCCAGCGCCTGTACCGAGTGCGGCGAGTGCCTGCCCAAATGCCCTGAAAAACTGGAGATTCCAAAACTGCTCAAGGAAACCCACGATCAATTGTTTGATACCCGATCCCACTGGCGGTCCACATTGGAAGCATTCCTGGTCAATAATTATCAAAAGGTTAAAAGCCTTTTCCTCAAGCTCACCTGCTGAAATCGGGTGATAATCCTTCAAACCAATTGAAATTTTGGACAGTCCTTAGATGGCGTTGGACCACCCCAAGGATGTCTCAGCGGCACGAGCCGGGGAAAGGACCAGACATCCAGTTTACTCTAAAGGGTCAATAAATATAAACTATTGAGTTCATTGATCTAATGTGGAAGGCATTGACGGAAGGGTTTTTATGGACTAGCCTGCTACCTACACATAGAGTTTCTTGGTAATTTTACCTTAATTGGGTTGCTCGAAAAATTAAGGAAAGGTTATTACATAAAGGCTCCGGTACCCTTATGGTTTCTACTGCTACGCTGTCTCAGGACGCCAGATTCAAGGAAGCTAAAATCCTGATCGTTGACGATGAACAAGGCAACATCAATGTCCTTGAAAGGATGCTGAGCGCCGCCGGTTATCACAACGTCACCTCCACCACCGACCCGCGCTCCACGCCGGACATCTATCAGTCTCTTCATCCGGACCTGATTCTTCTGGACATCAAAATGCCTGGATTCAGCGGATTTGATGTCATGAATGCCCTGCGTGCGCTGGAAACCGAAAGCTACCTCCCGATACTGGTTCTCACCGCGCAATTGGACCCCGAGACCCGGTTGCGGGCTCTGAAGGCGGGTGCCAAGGATTTTGTCAACAAACCCTTCTTGATGGAGGAAATGCTGGCCCGCATCAACAATCTTCTGGAAGTCCGGATAATGCACAACTCGGTGCACAGCGAGAAGAAGTCGCTGGAAACCCAGGTGGTGAAACGCTCCCAGGAGTTGCGTCAGTATCAGGTGGAAATCATACACCGGCTCGCCCGCGCGGCGGAATACCGTGACAACGAAACGGGTATGCACGTTATTCGCATGAGCAAACTGTGTGAAAGGCTGGGGCGGGGCCTGGGCCTGAATGACCACGACTGCCAACTCCTGCGCCATTCCAGCCCCATGCACGACATCGGTAAAATCGGCATTCCCGATCACATTCTCCTCAAACCGGGACGCCTCAACCCGGAAGAATGGGCCATCATGCAGACCCACGCTGATATCGGCGCGCTGATTTTATCCGGCAGTGAATCGGAATTTTTGCAGATGGCGGAAGTCATCGCCGGATGCCACCACGAACAATGGGACGGCTCGGGTTATCCCAAAGGCCTGAAGGGCGGGGACATCCCCCTGGTGGTGCGCATTGTGACGGTCTGCGACGTCTACGACGCCCTCACCAGCGACCGGCCTTATAAAAAAGCCTGGTCCATTGAAGACACCGTAAAGGAAATGGAAAGCGAAAGCGGCAAACGGTTCGACCCCAATGTGTTAAGGGTCTTCATGGACATGCTTCCGGAAATGATCGAAATCAGCCGGCAGTTTGCCGATGGCACGGATCAAGTGATCCGCGTCCGGCGCAAAACCTCCAGCTGACGGGCCACTCCAAAACCGGCCGCTTCAGGA
Organism: uncultured Nitrospina sp.; assembly: GCA_964411245.1. Lineage (GTDB taxonomy): Bacteria > Nitrospinota > Nitrospinia > Nitrospinales > Nitrospinaceae > SZUA-226. The sequence continues at coordinate 7,727 of CAYPKH010000031.1, read as the reverse complement.
CAGCGGCACGGCCTCCTTTTTGTGGGTCTGACATTCATCCATCAACTGTTGCGCGTTCGGGTAGGTGTCGTCTGCTTTGAGGATTTTTTCGAGGTAGGCCACCGCCTTGTGGCACCTGAGGGTCTTCGCATAAATTTCCGCCATGATGAATTGAAAATGAATATCGTCCGGCCTCACCATTTCATAACGGATGCCCGCACCGATCACTTCCCGCGGTTCGCCCCGGCCCCGGTAACTGAACAACGCGCTTTTTAACGCCTCTTCATTCATGGGGTCGTTGACCAGAACCCGGTTGGAATAGGTCAGAGATTTTCCGTAATCGTTCTTGATGTTGTAAAACTTGGCCAGGGCGTTGAGCAGGCTGAGGTCCTCCGGATTGTGCCGGACCTTGTTCATCAATTCGATCAAAGCGATTTCCTGCATGACCGTCCGCAACTGGCGCGGATCGCTTTTAACCGCGGTTTCCAGTTTCTCCCGCGCCTCGTCCCACCGCTCCAGCGCCATGAGGTTGTATCCCAGATACAGGTTGGCGAATCCCTGTGCCGGTTCCCGGGCCATCACCTGTTTTAAATATTCCACACTGCGGGCATACTCCCCGACCTGGTAAAACGCATGCCCCAGGTTTAAAAGAACATTCAGATTGCCGGGCTCCTGCCGGTGTTGCGCCAGCAGGCGGTCGATCTGCTCCCGGCCCGCCTGCAGGTGATACCGGAACAAATCGCCGCCGCCGCCGGACAGCTCAATCGCCTCCAGCAACAGCCCGCGGTTGGCATACATGACGCCGCGCTGGTACAGATCCATCACCCGGTACTGCCGTTTGAGCTGTTTCGTGTCCTCATACGCCATGCCCGAAATACGGCGGACGACCTCCTCGACCGGGGTGCGGTTGAACACCAGCCGTTCCTGCCCCGCCAAACCGATGACCTTGCCGTAATCGAGATAAAACTCGATGCGCGGCCGGTTGTCGGTGATCATCGGCTGATCCGCCGACAACCGTTGCATCTCCTCTTCCAAAAACCAGATGTTGCTGAGCAGGGTGGTGGCGTCCGGTATGTAAATATCCCGCATGGCCTGCGCCACCGAGGGCTCCGCCATACGTTCTTTCAGCTTTTGGAAATCGATTTGAATCGGCTGATCGGAACCGATGATCAGAATCTCGTTGGCGACCGACATCCACGCGATGGCATGCGGGAACACCGACAGAAAGGTTTTGAAGTGCATGTCCACTTCCCGCGCGCTCTGGCTGTGCAGGGGAATCCACTGCGCCATAAGGCCGCCCGGCTTGAGCCGGTCCCGCGCCGCCTGGTAAAAATCCTTCGTATACAGGTTCACGGTAAACGCGGTGCGCGGCGGCGGCGGTTCGCCGGTGATCACATCGTACCGCTTACGCGTGGTCAGCAGGAAGTTGCGCCCGTCCTGGAGCACGATGTTTATTTTGGGATTGTTGACGGCGTCGTGGTTTTCGTTTTGGAACGAAGCCGCGGCATGGATGACGCTCGACGACAACTCCACGCTGTCCACCCGCTTCACCCGCGGATGAATCCCCGCCGCGCCGGTGGTCTGGCCCGTGCCGAAACAGATCACCATTACGTCTTCCGGGTTGTCGGACAACAGAATCGGAACATGCGCGAACAGTTTCATGTAGCGCGTGGCGATCACGTTGGAGGCGGACATGGAAATGCCGTTGGTGATCAGCCGCTTGGCGGTGGGATCGAGGATGCCGTATTCGTCCTCGAACACCGCCACGGTAGCCGTCACCCCTTCTTCGAAATAGAGCAGTTTGCTCATATCCCGCTGGCCGGCGCTGTCGCGCATGAAGAACCGGTCGAGCAGGTTCCCGGGCATCGCCACATTCAGGGCGATCACCCCGGCCACGGTCATTCCCGCCACGCCCTTGCGCCATCCCGGTGTGGCATCATCGCCCGTGCCGAACAACAGCGGCACCATCAGCAGATTGATTGTCGCTATCGCCACCAGGCTCTTCTCCGTACCCAGATAGGGCAGAAGCACAAACCCGGCCACCAGCGAACCGAGAATGGCGCCCAGCGTGTTGGCGGAATAAATCCGGCCGGTGGCCCGGCCGACGTGTTCGTGTCCGCCCGCCGCCAGTTTGATGAGCACCGGAAAACTCATCCCGAACAGCAGGGTCGGCACCCCCATCAGCGCGGTCGAGTCCTTGAAGTAGCGGAGAAACGTTTTGCCGGGATGGGTCAGATTGTAACTGTTCCACGGGGCGGAGAGCAGACTCTCCATCGTAAACAGGGTGAACAGCACGTACATCCCGATGCCCGCCTGCAGGGCGATTAACACCGTTCTCAGGGAAACGGCACGCGCTATCAGCGGCACCACCGCCAGACTCCCAATGCAGATACCGAGCAGGAACACCGCCAGCATCAGGCTGAACGAATACACCGTGCTGGCGATGCTGAACACCAGCAGGCGCGTCCACAACACTTCATACGCCAGCGCGGTAAGGCCGCAGACGAAACTGACGCCCATCCACAGTTTCAGCTCGGGGCTCCACGTCATCTTCGGCCACTCGAAGCGGGGCAGGCGAAACCGCGTTTTTTCGCCGGGATGCTCCTCCTGATAAATGCGGATACAGCCGATGCCGATCAGGAGATTGGCGCAGGAAGCGAACAGCGCCGTCTGCAGAACCCCGAAGGTGGAAATGAACAGGAAACCGGTCAACACGCAACCCGCCGCCGCGCCCAGCGTATTGATGGAATACAAATAGCCGATCTGCGTGCCCAGGCGGGTGTTGTCGGTCACGTAATATTTGCTGATGATCGGCAGGGTGGCGCCCATGAAGGTCGTCGGGATGAACATCAGCCCGAACGCCAGCAGCGCTTTGACGGTGTTGAACAGGATCGGCGATTCCGGAAGCCAGCGGTGCAGCCACGCGTAGAACACGTGAAACTCCGAGAAGATCAGCGACATCACCGCGCTGGTGGCGAAAATGAGGAGTTCGATCCGGCCGTACACGAGGAGCGGCGGGGTGTCCTCCCGGTTCGCCACCGCCCGGTCGATCATGTGGCCCCAGACGTAACTGCCGAACCCCAACCCCGCCATAAACGCCGCAAGTACAATGGATACCGAATACACCGTATGGCCGAACACCAGCGTCAGCTGGCGCGTCCAGATGATCTCGTAAACCAGGGCGGTGGTCCCGGAAATGAAAAAATAGACGTACACCAGCCGCGCCGGTTTGGGGGATAAGGCCACGGTCAAAAATCCTTTAAATGGATTGACATTAATCCTGCGTTTCAGTAGTTTTAGGGACAGGGGAAACCCGACCAACCATAAATCAAAATGCGGGTTTTGCCAACCCCGAAGCAGAAGGAATGGCAGTATGGCCGAGGATTATACGGCACACGAAAAGGAAATCGCGGCATCGGACCGCATCGACCACCCCTACGCCGACGAAATGGGAGTGGAGTGGACCGTCGAGGCCTGGGAGCGGGTCAAGCACGCGCCGGAGTTCGTGAGGCCCGGTATCCGCAAACTCATGGTCCAGCGCACCGTCAAGCGCGGTTTCAAATACATCACCTCCGACTTCCTCACCGAAATCCGCAACGAGTCGATGATGCTGGTCTCCAAGCGCGTCAAGCAGTTCGGCTTCGAGGAGCTGTCGATGGGCGCGTTCGAGGTCGCCAAGCAGAAAATGGCCGAGAGCCCGCGCAAGGTGGAGGTCATCGAGGAAATTGAGGACTTCCTCGCCCTGCGCACCGAGAAGAAGGAAGACATCGTCGAGAAGTTCAAGGATTATATGGAAACCGCGCCGACCAGCGGCATGCCGTGGTCCAAGGAAGCCCTGGAGAAAATGGAGAAGGTGCCGCCGTTCGTGCTCGGCATGGCCAAGCAGACCATCGAGGCGCGGGCCCGCCAGACGGGCAGCAAGATGGTGACCCCCGACATCATCGACGAAGTGTTCACCAATGTCATGCCCGCCTCCGCGAAAGAAGCGATGGGCATGGAAGTGACCGAGGAGGACAAGCAGAGAGACGTCGATTACGATGCACAGCAGGACGAGGAGCCGGATTTCGAATTGGACTGGCACGACGACGCCAAGGCCAAGGTCATGCGCATTCCCATTCCCTTCATCCGCGAGATGGCCATCAAACGCATCGAAGCCGAAATCAAAAAAGAAAACGTTACCGAAGTCTCCATGGAACTGTTCGACAAATACCGGTTTACTTTTTAGACTCCCCCTTTTTGAAGGGGGCTGGGGGGATTTCCCGGCGTGGGGCCAGCATAAAACCTCCTCCCCTTTTCCAACGGAGACCTACATACAATTTGTCATTCTGAGCGAAGCGAAGAATCTGTGTTTTCAAACCATTCCCGGCTCAAATCTTCTCATTTAGGGTTCATGCTTTCAATTAATTCGATTTTCTTTTTTCTTACCCAACCCTTTATTTATTTTTCCCGCTCAATGGCCGCCTTAACATTTCGAGTATATTCAAAATAGACCAGCTTTTTTGCTTTGTATTTTTGCGTAAACCCTGGAATCTCACCTTCTTTATGTTCCCAAACCCGTCTTTCCAAATTATTAGTCATTCCAGTGTATAAAGTCCCGGATATACTACTCAAAATGTAAACATAATATTTTTTCATGGCTTTAGGCCAAAACCTAGATCCTTCGCGGAGTTTATCCTGAGCCTGTCGAAGGACTCAGGATGACAATTCTTAGGCATATGTCATTCTGAGGAGCCGGAGGCGACGAAGAATCTGGGTTTTTCTTTGTATCCCCTTCACAAACCCGTCGGATAATCGAGAAATTCGGTTTCGAGGCCGAATTGTTGTTCGAGGTGACGGCCGACGGCTTGCACGCCGCCAGTCTCCGTTGCGTAGTGGCCGGCGAACATGAGCACGCACCCGCCTTCAATCGCTTCATGATACTGATGATTCGCACCTTCGCCGGTGATGTAGCAATCGAGCCCCGCCTTCACCGCCTGGCCGACGATGTCTCCCGCGCCGCCGGTGACCAGCCCGACCGTCTCCACGTCGCCGCCGCCGATCACTTTCACCGGAGCCCCTAACTTTTCCTCCAGCGCCTTGCCCAGTTGCTCGGCGGGCTGGCGTTTCACCTTGCCTTTGAGGCCGATGAGTTGTCCTTCATATTCGCCGAAGGCTTCGGCATGCTCGAGGCCGATCTTGTCCGCCAGCGCGCGGTTGTTGCCGAGGACGGGGTGCATATCCAGCGGCAGGTGGGCTGAGTACAGCCCCAGGTTGGCCTTGATCATCGCTGACAGTTTGTCGTAATGCGAACCCCGCACCGGTTGCAGTCCGCCCCAGAAAATCCCATGATGCACGAACATCATCTGGCAGTCGCGCTCGACGGCCATCTCGATGGTCGCCTGGCACGCGTCCACCGCCAGGCCGACCCTGCGGACGCTCCCGGTGTTCTGCACCTGCAGGCCGTTCACCGCGCGCGACGAATCCTTGATGTTTTCGATATCCAATAGCTGGTCGAGGTAGTGGGCGATCTGTATAATGTCCATGCGGCGAAGTATAGCAAAATGCCCCCTGGGGGCAACCAAATGAAACCCTCCCCTTTCCAAGGGGAGGGCTGGGTGGGGTAATATTTTTATGATCGCATTTCTGGTACGCAACATCGGCCAGCGGCTGATCCTGCTGGTGTTCATTTCGATCATCGCGCATTCGGTGGTCCACCTCGCTCCCGGCGACCCCAGCCTGGTGGACCCGATGAATCCGCGCATGAAACCGGAGGACATCGCCCGCATCCGCGCCGCCTTTCATCTGGACGATCCCATGCATTTGCAGTATGCCTATTGGATGCGCGACCTGTTCACCGGCCAGCTGAAATCGTTCAAGGACAACCAGCCCGTCCTCGAAAAACTATGGGACCGCTTTCTCAACTCCCTGCCGCTGTTTCTGGTGACCACCCTCATCACTTGGTGCGTTGCCTTTCCATTCGGCGTGCAGGCGGCGGTCAATCGCGGCTCGATGCTCGACAAGGGGGGAACCCTGCTGGCCTACACTCTCATTTCTTTTCCGGGATTTTTCCTGGCGTATATCAGCATCATTGTCATTGTGAAGGTGTTCGACATCCCGGTGATCGGCATGCGCACCTTCGGCCTGGAGGACGCGGGCTTCTGGTTACAGTCGATGGACCGCATCTGGCACCTCACGATCCCCGCGCTGATTTTCGCATCCGGGAGTATCGCCGTGCTGTCCCGCTACGTCCGGTCGCAGATGCTGGAGGTGATCCACATGGATTACATCCGCACCGCCCGCGCCAAGGGCTTGTCGGAGGAAGTCGTCATCTACAAACACGGTTTGCGCAACGCGCTGTTGCCGTTCATCACCATGTTCGGGTTGTTGATTCCCGGCCTGATCGGCGGCTCGGTCATCATCGAAACCATTTTCTCGTGGCCGGGACTGGGGCGGCTGGGATACGAAGCCATTCTCAACCGGGATTTTCCCGTCATACTCACTTTGAATTTCATCACCGCCATTCTGACCCTGATCGGCACTTTTCTGTCGGACATCCTGTACGCGGTGGCGGACCCGAGAATCAAACTGAACTGAGGCGTTTATGGACATCGCGGAAACTATCGGCGGCACATTGACGGAGCGGGAGCTCAGCCCGTTTCGCGAGAAGTGGAACGTCTTCCGGAAAAACCGGGCCGCGTTATTCAGCCTGTGGTTCCTGATTTTTCTGTTCGCACTGGCCGTCGCCGCGATACTCCTGACTCAATACAGCTCACCGTTCAATCCCGCAACGGTGCGCCTGTCGGAAAAGTTTCTGCCGCCTCTGACGTCATTCACCAGCGACCTCGTCCAACCGGAGGACGCACCGCCCTTTAACATCTACCTGCTGGGCACCGACGAACTGGGGCGCGATGTCTTCTCGCGCATGTTGCAGGGCACTCCGGTATCGCTCACCATCGGATTTGTCGCAGTGGGCATTTCGGTTTCCGTCGGCGTTCTGCTGGGCGGACTGGCGGGATTTTACGGGCGCATTCGCCTGGGCCCGATCACCGTCGACACCCTGATCATGCGGTTCGTCGATATCATGCTGTGTTTCCCGACCTTCTTTTTGATTTTAACGGTGGTCGCGCTTTTGCCGCCCAACATCTACAACATTATGATCGTCATCGGCCTCACCAGCTGGATGGGCACCGCCCGCCTGGTGCGCGCCGAGTTTTTGTCCCTGCGCGAACAGGACTATGTGATGGCCGCCCGCAGTCAGGCCATACCGGAGATGCGCATCATCTTTCAACACATCGTTCCGAACGCCATCGCGCCGGTACTGGTGTCTGCCACCATCGGCGTGGCGGCGGCGATCCTCACCGAGTCGGCGCTCAGCTTTCTCGGATTCGGCGTACAACCGCCGGACGCCACCTGGGGTAATATTCTGTCCGACGGCAAAGGATTTATTTTCGACGCGCCGTGGCTGACGTTCATTCCGGGTTTCACCATCCTGTTCGTGGTGCTGGCGTTCAACCTGTGCGGTGAAGGCCTGCGCGAAGCCTACAACCCCAAACTCCGCCAACAACGGTGACCGGTTTGCTCAATCCATGATTTATCTGCAGAATCTCAAAAAACAGTTCGGCCCCAAGGTGCTGTTCGACGACATCAGTTTTCATCTGAGGCCGAAGGAGCGCGTCGGCCTGGTGGGTGAAAACGGCACGGGTAAAACGACGCTCCTGCGCGTCATAATAAACAGGGTAGGACTCGACTCCGGAAAAATCGTTCTGCGT
>CAYPKH010000030.1:0-10407 GCA_964411245.1 uncultured Nitrospina sp. | reverse complement strand
ACCGGTGGTTCCAATACTCCCCAACCCAACCTCAAACTCATAAAATAACCCAATGACTACTCTTGATCTTATTGCCTGGCTGATATTCTTCACCGCCGGGTTCAGTTACATCAATCATCGTTTTCTCAAGTTTCCCACCAGCGTCGGATTGATGGCGATCGCCCTCGTGTTTTCGATGATCTTAATCGCGCTGGGAGAATTGAAATGGATTCCCGGATTGGAGGATTCCGCTCGCGCGATGTTAGAGGCGATCGACTTCAACCAACTGGTTATGCACGGAATTTTGGGTGCTCTCTTGTTTGCGGGAGCACTGCATATCAATCTCGAAGACTTGGCGAAGGAGAAATGGATTATCACCCTGCTGGCCACCGTCGGCGTGGTGTTGTCGACGACACTCGTCAGCGGATTGATGTATTTCGTATTGGAATGGCTGGGGATAGGCATTCCGTTCATTTATTGCCTGGTGTTTGGCGCGTTGATTTCGCCGACCGATCCCATCGCGGTCCTCGCCATTTTAAAAAACGTGAGCGCCCCCAAGGCGCTGGAAACGAAAATCGCCGGCGAGTCGTTGTTCAACGACGGCGTGGCGGTGGTGATTTTCATCGTGATTCTGGACATTGCCACCGGCCACCAAGAACCAACGGTGGGGTCCATCGCCCTTTTGTTTTTGGTGGAAGCCGTGGGCGGCGCGCTGTTCGGCCTGGCGGCGGGTTATGGGGCGTATCTTCTGTTACGCACGGTGGACAATTATCAGGTCGAAGTGTTGATCACCCTGGCGCTGGTGTTTGCCGGCTATGCCGCAGCGGAGGCGATGCATATCTCCGCGCCGATCGCGGCGGTGGCGTCGGGACTGTTGATTGGCAACCACGGCCGGACCCTGGCCATGTCCGAGAAAACCATCGAGCATGTCGATCTGTTCTGGGAGTTGATCGATGAAATTTTAAACGGTGTGTTGTTCGTCCTGCTGGGATTCGAACTGTTGATATTGACGTTTGACCTGTCCAGCTTCAAGGCGGGTTTGATCGCGATTCCGGTGGTCCTGCTCGCCCGTTTGGTCAGCGTGAGCCTGCCCATCTGGCTCAGAAAATTCAAACGCGAGTTCAGCCCGAACGCGATCAAGGTGTTGACCTGGGGCGGATTGCGCGGCGGTATTTCCGTGGCGCTGGCGTTATCGCTCCCGCCTTCTCCCGAACGCGAACTGATTCTGATGATGACCTATGTGGTGGTGGTGTTTTCCATCCTCGTTCAGGGACTGACCATCGGCAAATTGGTGCAACGGGGTCTGGAAGACTGATCGCGGCGGAGAGCCGGCAGACGCTCGCCGGGGCCGCGGGTTTACCCGTGCGGAAGGAGAGGGTTCTCTTGCCTTGAAAGGCGAAGGGCTCACTTAAAACAGGGATCAACGGTAAACCGTTTATCCCCGCCGGACGAGGCGGACGGCGTGGGAGATGGTTTTATCGTTTTTGCCGTACCAGTAGGGACAGCCGTTGAGGTAGAACGCGATCTGAGCCTCCTTGCCGCGTTCCTCGATGGTCCAGGTGCAATTGCCCGCGCCCGGTGGAAATACCGAATCAATCTTGATATCCCCCCCCTTGAAATCCTTGTTCAGTTTTTCCTCGTCGTACAGCGAAGAGGCCTCGTGGATGGTCGGCAGGCGCCAGTCGGAATGCCCGCCGAATTGTTTCTCGTTCATTTCCTTGGCGTAGTCATTGGCCTCGTCCCAGGATAACTCCTTATCCTTGTCCAGGCGCGAATCGTTGGCCATCCAGGTGAGGCTGGTGAGGGAGTCATATATGGTGTTGTCGTCGGTTTTGATGAAACGTGATTTGGGTTTTTCCATGTTGTTCTCGCTGACAATAATAAAACGCCCGGCTTTACAGGCCCGCCGGACGGATAGGTTGATTCGGGTTGTGGAGGGCTATATTAACCCTTCCCGCCGACTCTGTAAAGGTCTTCCCGCCGGTCGGCAAACAGGTCGTTGCGGCTGTTGATTTTTTTATTCCGCGCCTTATCCAGGTCGAGGGCGGCCACCTGCGCTTCTTCACCGTCCTCCGAGGCGCGGACGAGGACAGTGCCATCCGGGTCGACCGCCTGGCTCTGGCCGATAAATTTCAGGGTTTCTCCCGGCAGGCGCTGTTCGGTGCCCACGCGGTCGGCGGTCACCGCGAACACCCGGTTTTCCAGACAGCGCGTGATCATGGCCTGCGGGCAATCCGGCAGCACCAAATTGGACGGGTGGGCGATGACCTCCGCCCCCTGCAGGGCCAGCGTGCGCGCCATTTCCGGGAACCGCCAGTCAAAGCAGATCATAATCCCGATCTTCGCGAACCCGGCATCGAACACGGTCAACGGCAAATCCCCAGGTTGAAAAAATTGAGTTTCGGTATCGAAAATGTGCGCCTTCCGGAATTTGCCGATATAACCCCGGGGCCCGGCAATCACTGCGGAATTGTAGAGGATGTCGCCCTCCCGTTCGGCGAGGCCGGCGACGATCACCAGGCCCGATGCCCGGGCCCAGTCCATCAGAAAGCCCGTGGTGGGACCGCCCGGGATGGGTTCGGAAAGATTCCGCGCTTCCTCCAGGGACCGAAATTGATATCCCGTGTTGAATAACTCCGGGAGGACCAGCAGGTCGGCCTTCCTGTTTCCCCACAATTGTTTGGCATGGCTGAGGTTTTTATCCACCGCCCCGAATTCGGGATCGGTTTGGAGAAACCCGGCCTGGATGATTGAGCTCATGGCTTATTGTACAACAGAATAATTGGGCAAAATAATTTGGACAGGATAACAGGATAAGCAGGACCGAAAACCTGGATCCTTCGCGGAGTTTATCCTCGAGCGAAGCGAAGGACTCAGGATGACAATAATTATCGGTTTGTCATTCGGAGGAGCCTAAGCAAGCCTGTCCTGAGCCTGCCGAAGGAAAGAACCTGGGTTTTCCCTTATAATCCTTCTCCCCAGAGGAAGGGTGTTTTGTGTTCCATAAAACATTTGTAAAATAATTTTTCTACTGTGGTGGATGCGGTCTTTGGTCAGAGGCGGGAGTTCTGGTGGCGGAGCAGGTGGTCGATCAGAACGAGTGCCATCATGGCTTCGGCCATGGGCACCGCGCGGGGCGCGACGCAGGGGTCGTGCCTTCCTTCCACCCGGATTTTGGCTTTCTTTCCCTGCTGGGTGACGGTGTCCTGCTCGCGGTTGATGGAGGAGGTGGGTTTGACCACCATGCGCACCACGATGTCGTTGCCGTTGGAAATACCGCCTAAAATGCCGCCGGCGTTGTTGGTTTTCGTGGTGATTTTTTTACCCTTGGTGATGAAGACATCGTTGCATTGCGAACCCTTGAGGCGGGCGGCTTCGAATCCAATGCCGACTTCGACGCCCTTGACTGCCGGCAGGCACATCAGGGCCTTGGCGAGGTCGGCGTCCAGCCGGTCGAACACCGGTTCGCCGAGTCCGGGCGGCACCCCCTGCGCGACCACCTCGATGATGCCGCCCAGCGAATCGCCTTCCTTGCGGGCCTGCAGGATGGCGTCCACCATTTGCGCTGCCACTTTTTTGTCCGGGCAACGGACGATATTTTTTTCAATTTCTTTGACGTTGAACGTTTGGGCGACGAGGTCCCCGATTTGCCGGGTGAAGGCGAAGATCTTGATTTTGTGCCGGGCCAACAGTTTTTTGGCGATGGCTCCGGCGGCGACCCGGCCCACCGTTTCGCGGGCGCTGGAGCGTCCGCCGCCCCGGTAGTCACGGAAACCGTATTTCCGGTCATAGGTGAAATCGGCGTGGCCGGGGCGGTACAGGTGTTTGATCAGTTCGTATTTGGAGGAATCGGCGTCGGCGTTTTCCACCATCATGGCCAGCGGGGTGCCGGTGGTTTTGCCCTGGAAGACGCCGGACAGAAAGCGGATGCGGTCGGGCTCCTTGCGGGTGGTGGTGACTTTGCTCTGCCCGGTGCGGCGCCGGTCCAGCTCCTTTTGAATATCCTTTTCGGTTAAAGGCAGGCCGGCGGGACAGCCGTCCACCACCACTCCAATGCCGGGTCCGTGGGACTCGCCCCAGGTGGTGATTCTGAATATTTGTCCAAATGTGTTGCCGGGCATGACGATATTTTGAGTAAGGGATGTAACAGACGTTCACCAACCGGCGGGAAGGGATTAGAGAGGGACCGGTTATGAAGGGGTCAGCAAATAAAAAAAGCAGGGGGAAAACCCTGCTTGTTCGGCGCTCCGGAATGTCCGGGAAGCCCGAGAAAAACCTTTATTTGAAAAGGGTTTTACTCAGTATCGTGGGAGATGTCCAGTTCCCCGTCCACCAACTCCCGCAACTCCTTGCCCGCCTTGAAAAACGGTACCCTTTTGGCGGGGACCTCCACCCGGTCGCCCGATTTGGGGTTCCTTCCAATGCGCGCGTTTCTGCTTCGGACTCGAAAACTGCCAAACCCTCTCAATTCAACCTTTTTTCCCTGCGCCAGAGACTCGGTAATACTTTGAAAGACAGTATTGACCACCACCTCTGTTTGCTTTTTGGTCAGGTTAATTTGCGCCGCAACCTTTTCCACCAACTCCGCCTTGGTCATTAATACGTCTCCCCTCAGAAAAGTTCTGCCGGAGTATATCATTAACTCCAACCAAGTCAAGCATTTTGAGGCTTCCGGCCGGGAAAACATGACCGGACGGGACAGTCCATTGAGGGGAATATTCCGCCGTTCTTCCCCATAATTTTTTGAATTTTTTCGGTTTATGGAGTTGCCGGGGACAGCTTACAGGGGCCTTGCGCCTCTCAAGAGCCCGGAGAAATTTAGGCATAAGGAAATATTTTGAAAAGAGGGTCTAACCCGGCAACCAGAGGTATTGCAGGGAAGGAAACTGGGAGGGCACCATGGAGGTGTTGAAATCCCTGGGCAGGGCGGCGTCCAACAGCCAGTCCAGGAATCCTTTGGGCGGTTCTTCCCAGATCACTTTGGGCCGGCCCTGGATGCCGACATCTTTTCCCAATTGGGCGATCACGTCCTCGAGCCCCCCCAATTCATCCACCAACTTCAACTTGAGCGCCTGCCGTCCGGTGAACACCCGGCCATCGGCCAGTTTGCGGGCTTCCCGGGTGGACATGTTGCGGCCCTTGGCGACGGCTTCGATGAACTGCTGGTGCACATCGTCGACAACTGTTTGCAGATACTTGCGTTCGTAGGGTTTCATCTTTCGGATCGGTGAGCCGACATCCTTATACTTTCCGCTTTTGATCACTTCCGGTTCCAGGCCGATTTTTTTCATCAATTGCTCGGCATTGGAAAACGCCATGATCACCCCGATGCTTCCGGTCAGGGTTCCGGGATTGGCGAAAATCCGGTCCGTGGCGGCGGCGATGTAATAGCCTCCCGAAGCGGCGAGACTGCCCATCGACGCGTAAATTTTCTTGTGGTCCGCCCGCACCCGCAGGACCTCGTCGTAAATTTCCTGGGAGGGGGCCACCGCACCGCCCGGGGAGTCGATCCTCAGGATGATGGCCTTGATGTCATCGTCCCGGCGGTAATAGGACAGCTGGCGGACGATCTCCTTGGAGTCCATGATGGTTCCGGTCACCTCGACCATGGCGATGGTCTCGGTGCCGCCGTCCAGTCCGCCGTCGGACAGATAGCGGCCCAGTACCGAAGATAAAACCGCAAGGGCGGCCAGGCCCAGCACGAAATAGAGCAGGGTGCGCCCAAATGTTTTCTTCGGTTGTGGAGCGGGGTCAATTGTTGGCATTCAGGACCTCGGAGTTCAGGCTTCGGACTCGGACGCTTGTTCGTTATCCTCCGCCGGTATATCCAATTGTACTTCTTCCAGGTCGATCTGGGAAGGGTCCAGATTTTCCGTGTAGGCTTTGATGCTGAGGCCGATCTTTTTACTGGTGGTGTCGACCTTGATCACCTTGGCCTTGATTTCGTCTCCCACCTTGACCACCTTTTCAGGATGCGTCACTTTCTCGGAGCTCAACTGCGAAACGTGGATCAATCCTTCCAGGCCGTCGTCGAATTCCGCGAAGGCCCCGAATCCGGTGACCTTGATGATGGTGCCGGTGACCTCTTTGCCGATCGGGTACTGGTCGGGGATGTTTTCCCAGGGATCGGGCTCGAGTTGCTTGATGCCCAGGGAAATACGGCAGGCTTCCTTGTCGATATTCAACACCGCTGCTTTCACTTGGTCCTTTTTTTTGAGGACTTCCGAGGGATGCTTGATCTTTTTGTTCCAGGACAAATCGGAGATATGGATCAACCCGTCGACTCCCTCTTCCAGCTCGACAAACGCGCCGAAATCGGTCAGGTTCCGCACCACCCCTTCGACCTCGGTACCGATGGGATATTTCTCTTCGATGCCGTCCCACGGATTGGGCTCGATCTGCTTCATGCCCAGGGAGATGCGTTTCTTTTCCTTGTCCAGCGTCAGCACCACCGCATCCACCATATCGCCGATGCTGACCATCTTGCTGGGATGCTTCACGTGGCGGCTCCAGGACATTTCGGAAACGTGCACCAGGCCTTCGATGCCTTTTTCCAGTTCCACGAACGCGCCGTAATCGGTGATGCTCACCACTTTGCCGGAGATGCGCGTGCTGACGGGGTACTTGTTGTCCACGTCCACCCACGGGTCCGGGGTGATCTGCTTGAGGCCGAGGGAGACACGCTCTTTTTCCTTGTCGTATTTGAGGACCATGACCGTCACCTTGTCGCCGATGGAGAACATCTCGGAGGGATGGTTGACGCGCCCCCACGACATGTCGGTGATGTGAAGCAGTCCGTCAATGCCGCCCAGGTCGATGAACACGCCGTAATCGGTGATGTTTTTAACGATGCCCTCCACCGTGTTGCCTTCTTTCATTTGGGTCAGGGTGCCGGCGCGCGCCAGTTTGCGTTCCTCCTCAAGCAAGATGCGGCGGGACAAGACGATGTTGCCGCGCTTTTTGTTCATCTTGATGATCTTCATCTCGAATTTTTCGTTGATCAGTTTTTCCAGGTTGCGCACCGGGCGCAGATCGATCTGGGAGCCGGGCAGAAACGCCTTGAGCCCGATATCGACGGTCAGGCCGCCCTTGGCCTTAGCCACCACGATGCCTTCGATGATTTCCTCCGCTTCGAACGCTTTCACCAGTTTTTCCCATATTTTGATCTTGTTGGCTTTCTCTTTGGAGAGAACGACAATTCCGTTATTGTCTTCTACGCGCTCGAGGAAGACCTCTATTTCGTCCCCGATTTGGAGGTCCTTTTCCGCTTCGAGGAACTCGTTGAGGTTGATAAGGCCCTCGGATTTAAAACCCACATCGACGGTGACCAAACCTTTGGACAGTCCCAATACCTTTCCTATGATGATTTCGCCTTCGCGGAAATTTTTGAGGCTCTTTTCGAAATACGCCTCCATTTCCTGATGCGCGGCTTTTTCCTCCGCCGATAATTCCTCTTCCATTTCCATGTCGTCAAGATCAAAATCTGTGTCTACCACGTTACTTCTCCTTCACATTTCGGGTTAAGGTTGATAAAAATGGGATGGCCTTCGTCAGGACTGGACCGGACCGATCTCCTCGATCATTTGCGCCACCACGTCCTCGATTTTCATGCGGGTGGTGTCCAGCCGAATCGAGTCCGCCGCCGGTATCAGGGGCGAGACTTTCCGATTCTCATCCTCAAAATCTCTTTGTTGCAGTTGCTCCAGTATTTTTTCAAATGTAATGTCCGGTTGTTTCGCCTTAATTTCCTCGTGGCGGCGATGCGCCCTTTCTTTCTGATCGGCCACCAGAAAAAACTTTTTTTTTGCATCGGGGAAGACCACGGTCCCGATATCCCGGCCGTCCATCACCACGTTGCCGTTTCGTCCCATATTTTGTTGTTGCGCGACCATGACGTCGCGCACCGCCTTGTTGGCGGCGACGATGGCGGCCAGCCGCCCGATGGTTTCGGTTTGCAGCACCGGGGTCAAATCCTGGCCGTCGACCATCACCTTCTGCCGGTCAGGTCCCGGTTGAAATTCGATGGCAATCGTTCGGGCCACTTCGGCGATCTTCTCTTCGTCCTCCGGATCGATTTCCGATTGCCGGGCTTTCCAGGCCACCGCGCGGTACATCGAGCCGGTTTCGATATATTTGAAATTCAGCCGCGCCGCGATGAGCCGCGCCACCGTGCTTTTGCCGCTTCCCGCGGGGCCGTCAATGGCGATAATCATGTATTGCTTTCCACCAGCTTTCCCCGGTTCAGGTTCGCGTTGGCGAAAGTTTCCTGCAGGGCGTCGGCCTGGTCCTGTTCGATCAGGGTTTTAATGTTTTCCAGCGATTCCTGAAATTGATCGATCAGTTGAATCACTGGGCGCTTGTTTTTCAGACAAATATCCCGCCACATCACCGGGTTGCTGGATGCGATGCGGGTGATGTCCTTCAATCCGGCTCCCGACATCGTGAGAATGCCGTCGTGGTGCTCGGTTTTGACTTCCGCCACGGTGTTCATCAGCGCGTACGCGACGATATGCGGCAGATGACTGAGCGCCCCGAAAATGGTGTCATGTTCGTCCGGGTCCATGGACAGGGTTTGCATGCCCACCGCGTTCCAAAATGCAGTGATCCTCTCCAGCGCCTCGGCCCGGGTGTTCGCCGTCGGAGTGATGATGCATTTCGCCCCGGTCAAAAGATCCGGGCTTGACGCTTCCAGGCCGGACTGTTCTCCGCCGGCGATCGGGTGCGCCCCCACATACACAACGCGGCCGGTCATCAGGGCGTCGATGTCGCGGACCAGGGAACCCTTCACCGAGCCGGCATCGGTGATGAGGCATCCATCCTGGAGAAACGGGATCATCTCCCGGACACGGTCCACCAGACTGCCGACCGGTGTGCACAGGACAATGAGGTCGGACCCCGCCACGGCGGTTTTCAGATCCGTCGATCCGGAATCGATGATGTTGCGCTCCTCGGCTTTTTCCAGGTTGCCGGCGTTTCTGCCGAAGCCGATGATCCTTGCCACCAGCTTGCGTTGTTTGCAAGCCTGGGCCAGCGATGCTCCGATCAGCCCGACACCCAGAACGGTCATTTGTTTGAACGGTTTCATATCGTCTAATCGTGATTGGGATACGATCCCAGCACCCGCAGGAAGATGCAACGCTTGCCTACCAAGCGGATGACTTTTTCGATACGGGGATCGTCGATATGACCCTCGAAATCCACAAAAAACAAATATTCCCAGGACCGGTTTCGAAGCGGCCGGGACTGTATTTTGGTCAGGTTGATCTGGTTGCGCGCGAACAACTGCAGAACCTTGAGCAGAGATCCCGCTTCGTCTTCAATGGAAAACATGAGCGAGGTCTTATTGCGCTTGGCCTTTTTAGCCTTTTCCCTGCTGATGATCAAAAAGCGGGTGATGTTTTTCGCGCGGTCTTCGATTTTTTCGGCGATGATTTTAAGGTCGTAGCATTCCGCCGCCAGTCTGCCGGCCACCGCCGCGGTGTTTTCGTCCCGGCTGGCGATTTCCGCCGCCACCGCCGTACTGGAAGTGGCGACTTGTTCGATGCCCGGCGCGTGCTGGTTGAGCCAGTTGCGGCTCTGGGCGAACGGTTGCGGATGCGAATAAATCTGGCGGACCTTTTTGGGGTCGCCTGACCTGGACAGGTAGTAGAGGGAAATCCCCAGCTTCACTTCATCGCAGATGACCAGCGGCGAATCGACGAAACAATCCAGGGTCAGGTTGACCACGCCCTCGGTGGAATTTTCAATCGGCACCACGCCGTAGTCGGCATGGCCCTGCTCTACTTCGTAAAAGATGGCTTCAATACCGCCGGTAGGAACGAACACGGCCGAGTGTCCGAACTGCTTGAGGGCCGCCTGATGCGAGAAGGTGGTTTCCGGACCGAGGTAGGCGATGTTGAGCGGTTTTTCCAGGGCCAGGGTGGCGGAGAAAATCTCCCGAAAAATGGTTTCCACCGCCTCTTCGGGAAGCGGGCCCGGGTTGGCCTGTTGCATGCGCTCAATGATCTCCCGTTCGCGGTGGGGAACGTGGAAATGGTTCGAGTCGTTTTGTTTGGATTTTTCCTGACCGATTTGGATGGCCAGTTTGGCGCGACGGTTGAACAGGTGCAGTAATTTCTCGTCTATCTTGTCGATCTGGTCGCGAATCTCATTAATTTTTGGCAATGCAAAGGTACCGCCCTTTCGTAGGATTTTCGAAAAACCTTTAGTTTTCGAATGGATAAGGTTGATCATTCCATATTATGGCCCTAAAATGCAAGCATAATTTTGAGGCAACCGATTGTTTTATAAACTTTATGGGGGGGAATCATGATTCTTCTGGAATTCAGCATGTCGACGATGGACAAGGGGGAGAGAGTCAGCCCCTATGTTTCCCTATCTTTAGAACTCATCTCTAACCGCGGCGTGCCGTACAGTTTGGGGCCGATG
>CAYPKH010000029.1:0-10410 GCA_964411245.1 uncultured Nitrospina sp. | reverse complement strand
CAGGTTGCGGGGAACGTAATCGGTTCCACTGGACCAGTCCCAGCAACAACGTCAGGATCAGCCCGAGAAAAATTAAAATGTTCGACGCAGTAGAAATCATGAACAGAGTTCCTCCACAACACATTTATTGTAAAAAAACGCCTTGTCCTTACCCAGCAGGATTTCCTGAAGGGGTTTCAGCGGCCGCCACACATCCTGGAAGATGGCGGGCCGCGACCGTTGAACCAGAAGGTTCCAGTAAACCAACCGCGCCCGGGGCCGGCTCACGTTCGCCAGCGCCTGCAGGCTCCGGTGGTACTGGTCTTCCGGCATGTATTCGAAAATATCGCTCAGATTAAAAGCGTTAAAGGTATTCTTTCCCACGGTCGGCAGGTACTCCTCCAGGGAACACCGGTTCCATTCCAGCCGGTTCACGTTTTCACGGATACGCTCGAAGTTTTCCTTTCTCAACCAGAACGGCAGGGCGGTGAGATGTCTTCCCAGAAAGATCCATTGCAGATAGGGATTATCGGCGGGATCCAGTTCCGTAATGGCAAAATCCGCCCTTTCCTTGATGCGGTCGGCAACTTTTCCGTTCACATGATGGAAACAAGCCGGGTCGCGTCCCAGGCGCTCCATGACGAAACGGGAAAAGAACAATCGGAACACAGACCGCCAAAGCCATCCGTTCCAGCACTGTTCAAAAAATTCCAGGCGCCGGTTCCGGTTGCCGCCTTTGAGGAGTTCCTGCACCTCCCGGCGCGAGTGAGCCATGGGCAATACCCACTTGCGAAACAGCCGGAAATAATTTTCAAACTTGCCGATCGCTCCGATTCCCCGGTCGATCTCCTGTGCGTGATGGTCCCAAAACCAGCGCGCGTCGGAGGACAGTTGGCTGGAACAGCGTTTGAAGAGATCGCTCCTTCGCGTGCTGGGCCGGGAGCCTATCAGTTCCAGCACTTCCCCCCGGGCCAGTTCCCGAAGTGCGGCCACCCGCAATTCCAGACAAGCCAGCTGGGAAGGGTTCGTATCCAGCGCGATCACGGTTTCCGGATCGTGGGCCAACAGGGCCAGTGTATTGTCACCCGCCGAGGCGATCGACAGGCAGGTGCTATTCGGTTTGATGCTCAATGCCTGTAACATGACATCCGCGTCTTCCCAGCATTGAGCGTATTTAATTTCTGGAAAACGAGGTCTTGCCGTCATTTCACTTGCCATCGGAATTACCCTCCCTAAAACTATTTTCTGGCTCGGGAATGCGAGGAACGGTTCCACGGCGGCCCCTTTCGAATCCCTCTGGGGCTCGATCCTCTTACTCCTCGTAATTGCATAAGCTATGCCAAAAAAAATCGATTTCTTAAATGCTTATAGCTAAAAGGGTTATTGCAGTGCCGAGTGGGGCTGGACTTAAAGCCTTAATTAAAATAGACTTTTTTTTAATATAGTAATACAATTTTTGTATATTATTTGGATTCATTAAGGAGCCCCCCTTGCGATTAGCCCACCCCATGAGTTCTGAAGACAGGAATTTCTTTTCCCTGGTGGCCGATGCCATTTATTCCAATCCCTTTCTGGAGCAGCGGACTCAAATCCTGAAGAAAATCGATCCCGGAATCCAGATAGATCCGGAATCTCATGAGTTCCGGATTCGGGAAATCGGAAATGCGCTCAACCAACGCATCGAGAATTTGGAAGGCAAAGGACTTAAAACCGTTCAGCACGGCCAGGAAGCAGATCGCGCCATGATGCGTCACGCTTTTTTACTCCAGGCCTATTTACGGTTCGAGTCGGAACTGACCGGACTCATTCAGGAACAGTTGGGCAAGGGTACGGAATCGGTAAAGGTGCGTTTTGCTTCGGAGTGGATATCCAATCTGAAAAACAGGGGATTTTCGATCAATGAAAGCGTCCGTTACTTTGAACTTGTCTTTCAGATCCACCGGGCCTTTTTCTTCATCACCCGTGATTTACTGGGCGACTGCGCTTCCATGAAACAGTTGAGGGTGGCCCTGTGGAATAATATTTTTACCTTCGATATCCGAACCTATGACCAGCATCTGTGGAACCGCATGGAGGATTTTTCAACGCTGTTGCTGGGAGAAACGGGAACCGGAAAGGGAGCCGCCGCAATCGCCATCGGCCGTTCGGGATTGATTCCTTTTGATACAAAAACCAATAAATTCCGATCCAGCTTTATGGACACGTTCAGTAATATCAACCTGTCCCAGTTTCCGGAAAGTTTGATTGAATCCGAGTTGTTCGGCCATAAAAAAGGATCTTTTACCGGGGCCATCGGCGATTTCAAAGGAGTCTTTGAATGCTGCAGTCCGCATGGCGCCCTGTTTCTTGACGAAATCGGCGAAGTGAGCGTTCCCGTTCAGATCAAATTGCTCAAGGTCCTGCAGGATCGGGTCTTCACTCCGGTCGGGAGTTATGTCCCGAAACGGTTCGAGGGCCGGGTGATCGCGGCGACTAATCATTCTCTTGAGGATTTACTGGATAAGGGCCGGTTTCGGGAAGATTTTTTTTACCGGTTGTGTTCGGATCTGATTACCGTCCCCCCTCTCCGCCAGCGTATTAAGGAAAACCCGGAGGAGTTGAATCTTCTGGTGGAACTGCTGGTCCAGCGCATCACCGGAGAAAAGGAATCCAAGTTGGCCGGCACTGTTTTGAAAACCCTGAACCGCGATCTTCCTCCGAATTATTCCTGGCCCGGCAATGTGCGGGAACTGGAACAGGCCATTCGCCGGATTATTTTGAGCCGGAGTTACAGCGGAAAGTTGTGGGAACCCAAAACAGGCATTGAAGATCAATTGATCGAGGGTATCAAAGCGGGAACTTTAAACGCGGATGATTTGCTGGGGTATTACTGTGCCTTACTTTTTCAGCGGTTTGGAAAATTTGAGGATGTGGCCAAGCACACCGACCTGAACTGGAGAACCGCCAAGAAGTACATCCAATCCAAAATATAAAACTTTTCCACACCAAATCCCACCGGCGGCCCGGGTAAAATAGCGCTCACCGACCCGGCTGGGGCCCGAATTCCAATTATGCCTAAAACCTCCAGTACGCGAATCGCCTAATTTCAAAGGCCTTTCGGGATTCCCGTCCCGCCTCGGCCCCAAATCTGTAAGACATTCTATTTTTTGGGCTTATAATCAATAAAAGGACGAAACTTGATCTGTTTCGTCAGCATCTAATAACATAGTGAGAGGGGTTTTTTAAGGCATTCATTCGTGGTGGCCTGGATACTTTTTTAAACCCTCTTCTCCGCAGGTTTGAATGATGGAAACTCCTTCGGTTCTCGGGCTTTTAAAAGTCTATTCGGTGGAATTTGTGGTCGACTATTTCGACCGCAGCCGCGATTTTTACATCGACAAAATGGGTTTTCAGGAAACCCACCGCTCCACCTCGGCCTGGGAAGACCGGTTTAAAGCCAAGGCGCTTTATTTTTCCGCCAACGATATCAAGATCATGGTATCGGCCCCCCTGTCGCATCACAGCTACACCGCCCAGTACTTGAAAATTTTATGCCCGGGAATCCGCACGGTTACTTTTCTGGTAAAAAACCTGGACCAAACGATCGATTATTTAAAAACCCACCACGCCACATTTATTCACCAGGTCATCGAAATCGAATCGGCCCATTCCCGGCACCGGTTCACCACCATTGCCACGCCCATCGGGTTCCTCGAGTTTACCTTTTTGGAAATTGAGGGGGACGAAGAGGATATCCCTATGTTCGATCATATATCATCGGATAATCCCCAAAAAGTTATTTACCGGAACATCGATCACATGACCATCAATGCCAGGACGATTTTCCCCATTTATCATTTCCTGGAACATGTCATGGATTTAAAAAGGTTCTGGAACATTTCTTTCCATACGCCGGATTACCAATCCGGCAAAAAAGGAACCGGGCTTTCTTCGCAAGTGATGTACGATCCGGCATCGAACGTTAAATTCGCATCCAACGAACCGCTGTATCCTCATTTTAACGATTCCCAAATTCAGACTTTTGTAGAAAAGAATCACGGCGCGGGAATCCAGCATCTCGCACTCTCGGTGGATCATCTGATCGACACCATCGAAACCATGAGGTCTCGGGGAGTGGAATTTCTCACCACACCCGGTGAGTATTACGACCTTCTACCCGACCGCCTGGCCCGGCAGAATGTATCGAACATCAAAGAAGACATCGGCGATCTGAAGAAGCAGGGAATTCTGGTGGACGGAAAGGATGGGGACTATCTTCTCCAAATCTTTTTAAAGGACGCTTCCGTCCTGTACCAGGAAGAAAACGCCGGGCCGTTTTTCTATGAAATCATCCAGCGATGCGGTCATCCCGGCTTTGGAGAAGGAAACTTCCGGGCACTGTTCGAAGCCATCGAACTTGAGGAGTCCTCCCAATGAAACTGTTACGGTATTTAATGGATGCCGACCCCGGCCACGGGATTCTGGCCGGACAAGAAATTTATCCACTCATCCGCATGACCACCACCCAGGCCCTGGACCACCTGCGGGAAGGCGACAGCCAGTGGCGGAAAATCATGAAGCAAAATCCTCTTCACCTTGCAGAGGTGACCCTGCTCCCGCCGGTGGAACATCCGGGTGCTTTTTTGGATTTCTACACCTTTGAGGACCATGTCCGCACTGCCCGGGAAAAGCGCGGACTGGAGATGGTTCCCGAATGGTATGAGTTTCCCGCCTGGTACAACGGGTCGCCGCGTTGCTTCAGCGGCGAAGGCACCACCGTCCATTTCCCGGCGAATGAAAATAAAAAGGATTATGAGTTGGAGCTGGCAGTGGTGATCAAGAAACCCTGCCGCGGGGTGACGCCCCAGGAAGCCGGAGAGTATATCGGCGCTTACACCATCGTCAACGATTTCAGCGCCCGCGAACTCCAGGAAAAAATCATGCGAATCGGACTGGGCCCCGCCAAAGCCAAGGACTTCAACACCGGGTTGGGACCCTGGATGGTCACCCCGGACGAAATCGGCGACCCCCGCAACCTGAAGATGACCGCCCATGTCAACGGGACGTTATGGTCGGAAGGCAACAGCGGCGCCTCGCATTTCACGTTCGAGCAGATGATCGCTTTCGCGTCACAGGACCAAACCCTTTATCCGGGAGATGTCCTCGCCAGCGGCACGGTGGGCACGGGATGCGGATTGGAACTGGACCGCTTCCTCGAATCCGGAGACAAGGTGGAACTGGAAATCGAAAACATCGGCAAACTGACCCATTGGATAGGTTAAACCCATGTTCAAATATTTAAAGTTCGGAAACGTGGCCCCCATGCACCATACCGCCCATTATGTCGACGGCCGTTTGCTGAACGAATACTGCTTTACGCGCGAAGGGTTCGAAGAACCGTACTCGATTCTATACCTGTTTCATCCCCCCACCGGCGAATCCGAGCAGAAGGTCTACCGGGATGCGTCCTGGGGCATGCCCCAAAAAAGAAAATCCGCGGTGTTGCAACGCCGCCACTTTCGGTCCGGACGCATGAAACCCCGGGGCCATTTTATTTCCGGGCGCGTCCTGCTGGCGTTCAACGACGATCTCACCTACGGCCTGTGTCATCCTGAGCAAACCGAAACCGCCTTTTTCGCCAATAACGATGCCGACGAGTTGTTTTTCCTGGCCGAGGGCAATATTAAATTCCAGTCCCTTTTTGGCCGGATGACCCTGACCGTCGGGGATTACCTGATCGTCCCCCGATCCTGTCCCTACCGGTTCAGTTTCGATGCGCCGCCGCGCCTGGTGTGCGTGGAAGCCAAAAAGGATATTTCCATTCCCGACGTCTATGTCCACGACCGGGGTCAGTTGAAGATGGACGCCCCTTACTCCGAGCGCAGTTTTCAGGTGCCGGAATGGGATGCACCCCTGTTCGAGAGCGACGAGCCGGTTTCCATTATACGCAAACGTCAGGGCGCCTTCACCCGGACGCACTACCCCGAGAACTTTTTCAAAATGGCGGGATGGGACGGCTACGTTTTTCCCTACGCCATCAACATCAAAAATATCCAGCCCAAAACCGGACGGGTGCACCTGCCCCCGGTTTCGCACATGACCTTTATGAGTCAGGGCTTCGCCGTGATGAGTTTTCTGCCGCGGGTTCTGGATTTTGATGAAAAAGCGGTGCCGTGTCCCTTTTACCATTCTTCCGTCGATTGCGATGAACTGTTGTTTTACCATTCCGGCGATTTCACCAGCCGCAAAACCATCGAACCGGGGTCGATCAGTTTTCATCCCTCCGGCATCCCACACGGACCGCATCCCGGCACGTACCGGAATTCTATCGGAATGAAGCGGACCGACGAACAGGCGGTGATGGTGGATACCTTTTCACCTCTCTATCTGACCCCGGAGAGCGAAGTCCTGGAGGACTCCGATTATCCCAAAAGCTGGCAGGAGAAGCCGTCATGAACCGTCACCACGAATTTTTTGGAATTCAACCCCAGGACCATTTCTGGGTGGAGGTTTATCACTTAATGAATTCGATCGTTCAACCGCGCCCCATCGCCTGGATTTCCAGCATCTCGCCGGCCGGCACGGTGAACCTCGCGCCGTTCAGTTATTTCAATATCTGTTCGATGAACCCGCCCATCATTTCCAATTCCATTTTCTTTAATCGCGACGGTTCGGAAAAGGACACCTTGAAAAACATCAAAGCCACCCGAAAATACGTGGTGGGCAGCGTTTCATTCCAGGCGGCTGAACAAGCCAATGTCTCGTCCGCTCCCTTCGATTCCAGCGTGAACGAGTTTGAGAAAGCCAAGGTGCACTCCGTTGAACGAGGGCCCGGGGAGCCTCCCTTCATTGCGGAAAGTCCGGTGCAAATGGTGTGCGAACTGAACCAAACCCTTCCTCTGGGCGAAGGCGCCGGGGTGGGCACGCTGGTTCTCGGCAATGTGATGGAAATTTACCTGTCCAGCGAGTTGAAGGATTACGAGTGGCAAAAAGGCATTCCACCCGAAGTCATGAACAACGTGGGCCGGATGGGGGGAGATTTTTATACGAAAACCACGGACATCTTTCAAATGGCGCGCGCCACTGTAGATAAATAATTCTCCTGAAAGGACCTGGCTTTGAAAAACGGTTCCTTGATATACAGCGCGGTGCGAACCCCTATGGGCGTGTTCAATGGAGCTTTATCCTCAATCACCGCACCGGAGTTGGCCGCCGCCGCTATCCGGGAAGCGCTCCGCAGAGCCGGGGTTAAGGAAGATCAAGTGAACGAAGTGATCCTCGGCAATGTGCTGTCCGCCGGCATCGGCCAGGCCCCGGCCCGTCAAGCAGCGCTCCAGAGCGGGCTTCCGGAAGCCGTGGGCGCAACCACCATCAACAAGGTTTGCGGCTCGGGCATGAAAGCCGTCATGATGGCCGATCAGAGCCTCCGTTTGAACCAGGCGCAATTTATTGTCGCGGGAGGCATGGAGAGCATGAGCCGGGCCCCTTTCCTTCTGCCGCAGATGCGCCAGGGCCGCAAACTTGGGAACGCCCCCGCCATCGACAGCATGATCCACGACGGATTGTGCGATCCCCAAGAGAACGATCACATGGGAGAATTGAGCGAAAAGGTTTCGCAGGAAAACGGCATCTCCCGCGAAAGTCAGGATGCCTTCGCCGCCACCAGTTATTGCCGTGCCCGGAAAGCCCAGGACGAGGGTACTTTTTTGCGGGAAATAGTACCCCTCGCAACTCATTCCGGAAAGCAATCCCCGGTTTTGGATAAGGACGAACAACCTTATGCGGATGATCTCGACCAACTGCCCTTGCTTCCCCCGGTCTTCGACAAACAGAGAGGGACCATCACCAAAGGAAACGGCGCCAAGATCAGTGACGGCGCGGCGGCCTTGGTGATCGGACAGGAATCGTCCGGCCACACGCCATTGGCCCGAATCGTGGGCTATGCCACCCATGCCCAATCGCCGGCGACTTTCGCCCTGGCGCCGGTGGAGGCGGTCCGCAAAGTGCTTCAATCCTGCAAGCTCACCATAAAAGATATCGACCTGTTTGAAATCAATGAAGCCTTTGCCGCGATGTCGCTGATCGTCAATCAAAAGCTGGGCCTGGACCCGGACACCGTTAATGTGCATGGAGGGTCCATCGCCCTGGGTCATCCGATTGGTGCCACGGGAGCCCGCATCCTGGTGACCCTGATCAACGCGTTAAAGACGCGGGGCCTGAAGCGGGGCCTGGCCAGCCTGTGCATTGGCGGTGGAGAAGCGACCGCAATGGTGATCGAATTGATTTAGTTTTTAATGGGAGGTGATCCCAAGTGAGTGAAATCCTCTGGCAACCCGATCGCGAACGAATTCAACGTTCCCGGATGTTTCGTTTCCTTCAGACGGTGAATGAAACTTTTGCACTCCAAATAAACACGTATCCCGAACTGCATCGATGGTCGGTCGAGGAGTTGGAAACCTTCTGGGAGTTGTACCGCAAATACTCCGGAATCCATTTTCATCATCCCCCGCGGGAAACTCTTTCTTCCCTCAAGCTTCCCGGCGCCCGCTGGTTTGAAGGGGCGGAGCTCAATTATGCGCAAAATCTGCTGGCCGGTCCCGGGGACAAAACCGCCCTGTTCAGCAAAGTGGAAGGCCGGCCCCTGACCACCCTGACTTACTCCGATCTGAGACAACAAGTGAAGCGCTTCGGCACCGCCCTCCTGCAGTTGGGTATTCGGCCGGGAGACCGGGTGGCAGGTTTTATGCCGAACATTCCGGAAACAGTGATCGCCATGCTCGGCGCCACGGCCATCGGCGCCGTGTGGACCTCCTGCTCGCCGGATTTCGGACCGCAGGGCCTCAAGGACCGGTTCGGCCAAGTCGAGCCTTCCGTGCTGGTGTGCGCGGACGGTTACTTTTATCATGGCAAATCTTATCCTGTCCTTGACACCGTCCACGCCCTGGTGCAACAGGCCCGCCATTTGAAGCACGTTGTGTTGGTGCCGTTCATGGACCCCGCGATAGAGTGTTCCCAAGTAGAATTTTCCGATACTTCGCTGTGGGATGATTTCTTGAAAGCAGACCCTTCGGGTTTTCGCTATCAACCCTTTAGCTTCAACCATCCGTTGTTCATCATGTATTCCTCGGGAACCACGGGCCTGCCCAAATGCATCGTTCACGGAACCGGCGGCACTCTCCTGCAACATCATAAGGAACACGCCCTGCATACGGATATCGGCCCGGAAGACGTGGTGTTCTATTACACTACCTGCGGCTGGATGATGTGGAACTGGCTGGTTTCGGCCCTGGCGCAACAAGCGGCGATCGTGCTTTACGAGGGTTCGCCGGGTTTCCCCGATCTGTACACCTTGTGGGACCTGATCGATGAAGCCGGAATCACGGTATTCGGCACCAGCCCAAAATTTTTGTCCCAGAATATAAAAAATAAAATCGCGCCATCCCAACGCTCCCGCCTCCCGACCCTTCATACGATTTTGTCCACCGGAGCGCCTTTGGACGAGGAATGTTTCCGCTGGGTGTATCGCAACGTCAAGGAGGACCTGCAATTGTCTTCCATCAGCGGCGGCACGGATATCATTTCCTGTTTCATGCTGGGCAACCCGATGCTTCCGGTGCGTTGCGAAGAAATTCAATGCCTGGGATTGGGCATGGACGTGGCCGCCCTGGATTCCAAAGGACACCCCGTCCTCAACCAGAAAGGGGATCTGGCCTGCCGGTCTCCGGCGCCCTCGATGCCGGTTTCATTCTGGAACGATCCCGACGCCTCCAAATATTCCGAAGCGTATTTCAACCGGATTCCCGGCATCTGGCTGCATGGGGATTACATTGAAGTGCGCGACTCGGGCGGGGTCATCGTTTACGGCCGAAGCGACGCCACCCTGAACCCGGGAGGAGTCCGAATAGGGACCGCTGAGATTTACCGCATCGTCGAACGCCTGGAAGAAGTCATGGACAGCCTGGTCATCGGTGTCGAAGAGGGCAACGACCTGCGGGTGCTTCTGTTCCTGGTGTTAAGAAACGGCCAGGAGCTGAATGCCGATCTCAAATTGAAAATTCAGCAAACCCTGCGCCGCGAGGCCACCCCGCGCCACGTTCCTCACGAGATGTATTCGGTGGGAGCGGTTCCCAAGACTCTGAACGGAAAGAAAATGGAGTTGGCGGTGCGGGAAATTTTTCAGGGAACTCAAATAGAAAACCGGTCATCCATGAGCAACCCCGAATGCCTGAAGGATTACGAAGTTATATCGAGCAACCGTTCGGTGAACAAACATTCATGAGCGGACCCTGGGTCCGTAAATTCGCGTGGACGGGTGTTCCCACAACCGGGCCTTTATCTTTTCCGGGCAATGGCCGGCTGTTTTTCCAGTTCGCGCCGGGACTGGTCCAAACCCAGCCAGAAAGTATGGATGGCTTCAAGGGCCTGTTGGCCAGCCTTTATAAATTTGTCTCC
>CAYPKH010000028.1:0-10549 GCA_964411245.1 uncultured Nitrospina sp. | reverse complement strand
ACAGACAAACGTAAAGTCCAGTGGATAAAAGAACAGAATGACGTATTTTTTTCCTTTGTAGTCGGAAAGCTGGATTTCCTTGAAGCTTCCGTCGGGCATCACCGCCTGCGCCTTGAAGTCGGGGGCAGGTTTCGCAACTAATGTCGCCATGTTTTCAACTCCTCTAAGGTAATAATTGTTTCAATGAAAGGGGTACAATTTAGCACAAATCCTCCATCCCGTTCAAACCCTTGTTTCAGGGGAAAAAACCCCGGCATCAGCGGTACCGGATTTGGCCTGAGCGGGCCCTTGCCGCCGGGAGGGGGGATTGCGGAGGACTTTCTTGACAGCCCCTCGGGCGGCACATAAAATAGTAATTAAAGGTAATTTTAAAATGTTGAGGACTGGAAACGGGACTTCGAACTCTTTAGATGTCCCGTCCCGGCCAAGGTTGCAAAAAAAAATGGAATCCACCACCATCCGGAAAAGACTCCGAATCTCCCTGACCTTGATTTTCTTCGTTTTGTGCGTGGAGGTGGCCGGCGGCATTATCGCCCACAGTCTGGCGCTGTTGAGCGACGCGGCGCACATGCTGACCGACATGTTCGCGCTCAGCCTCAGCCTGATGGCCCTCACTATCGCCGCCCAACCCTCGACCCGCACCAAAACCTTCGGATATCACCGGCTCGAGATTCTGGCGGCGCTGGCCAACGGAGTGCTGTTGCTGTTGATGGCTCTGGGCATTTTGTGGGAAGCCTCCCGGCGGTTCACCGACCCCCGGGAAGTGCACAGCCTGATCGTGATCGCCGTCGCCACGGTCGGACTGGCGACCAACCTGGGCGTCTTGTATTTCCTGAAGGATCCGGTCCATAACACCCACAACCACGACCTGAACCTGAAGGCCGCCTTTTATCATGTCATCGGCGATTCGCTGGCTTCGGTCGCGGTGATCCTTGGCGCGGCGGCCATGTGGTGGACGCAGTGGTACGCGCTGGATTCGATCATCGCGGCGCTGGTAGCGCTGGTGCTGATCTGGGGAGCGCAGGCCATCATCCGCGACGCCTTTCATATTTTACTGGAAGGCGTGCCCAAGGGCATTTCCATCCAGGAGGTGGAAAAGGAATTAACGTCCATTCCCTCGGTCAAGGACATTCATGAACTGCATGTCTGGTGCATCTGCTCCAACATTTACGCCCTGAGCACCCATGCGCTGGTGAACGACCAGAAAGTCAACCAGGCGGAAACCATCCTGGAAGAAATTGAAACGCTGTTGAAAGACAAATTTAACATCACGCATTCCACGGTCCAGTTCGAATCCAATCCCTGTCCGGCGGCGGGCGTGGCGTGCGATATCAAACATTAAGCTAGCTATGCGAATTCTGTTTCTGGGAACCGGAACCTCCACCGGTATCCCCACATTGTGCTGTCCCTGCGCCGTCTGCCAATCGGACGACCCGCGCAACAAGCGCCTGAGGGCCTCGCTGCTGGTGCAGAACAACGGATTCAATTTCCTGATCGATACCTCCACCGACCTCAGGCAACAGTGCCTGCGGCACAACATCATCCGGATCGACGGGGTGCTGTACACGCACCATCACGCCGATCACGTCCACGGCATCGACGAGTTGCGCTGTTTCAATTTTTTCAATAAAAACGTCATCCCCTGTTACGGCAACGAGTTGACGCTGGCTACGATCAAGAAGAATTTCAGTTATATCTTCGACGGGGGAAAGCCGCTGGGAGGCGGGGTGCCCCAACTCGACATGATCACCCTGAATGGCGGCACGTTTGCGCTGGGAGGCGTCCGGATTCAGCCGGTGGACATCATCCACGGCAACATGATCATCCTCGGATATAAAATCAATAACGCGGCCTACCTCACCGACTGCAGCGGTCTGCCGGATAAAGCCAAGGAAATCCTTTCCGGGCTGGACGTCCTCGTGCTGAACGCCCTGGGTTTCGAACCGCACCCCACGCATTTCTGCCTGGATCAGGCCCTGGAAGCCATCGCGGAACTCCGGCCGAAGCGGGCGTTCCTCACCCACATCAATCACAAGTTCGATCACGAAACGGTCAGCCGGGATTTGCCGGACAACGTGAAGCTGGCTTATGACGGGTTGACGCTGGACCTGTAATCAGTCCAGATCAAAATCGCGGAGGGGTTTGGAGGTGTCTGATTTGTCGAGGTTCTTCTGCCCTTCCTTGAATTTCTCTGCCAGAAGGCGGGACTTGTCTTTTTGCCGTTCCTTTTGTTTCTGGAACATGGACTGGCTCTCTTTCTGATGCTCGGCAAGGTCATGGACCATATCGGAAAGAGAGGAGAACTCTTTTTTCTTCTCCTCTATCCAGAGCACCTCACCGGTTTTCTGATCCAACCGCAATTTAGCCTCGCAACAGGGGCAGGTGATGTCCAGTTTCAAACTCATGGTCCGGCCTTTCACATAAAATGACAGTCAACGCAAATGAATTATAGCAGAAATCCGGATGCATCCAAAGTCCCGGCGGACCCCGGAGTCAGAATCTTCATAAATAAAAGATAGCATCTGTCTTGACCCTTCCCTACAATAGACCTTTTTTAAAACGGGAAAATGGAAATGCCAGCACAGGGGTTGTTCATAACCGGAACGGATACCGGCGTCGGGAAAACCGTGGTCACCGCGGCGATTTTGGCCTGGCTCCGGCACCAGGGCCTGAAGACCGGGGTGATGAAACCGCTGGAGACGGGTGTGGACCACGAGTGCAGTTCCGCCGCCAACTCCGACGCCCTGTTTCTGATGGAGTGCGGCGACCTCGAGGACGACTTGTCCGAGGTGTGCCCGGTGCGCATGAAGCCCGCCGCTTCGCCCTATCAGGCGGCCCTCATCGAACACCGAACGATCGAGCCGGAAACCCTCGTGTCGGCCTACCGGAAGCTGGCCGAGCGTTACGACCGGATGCTGGTGGAAGGCATCGGAGGTGTGCACGTTCCGATCACCCGCGATTACCGGGTAGTGGACCTGATGCGCGACTTGGGTTTGCCGGCGGTGGTGGTGACCCGCTATCCATTGGGCACCCTCAATCATACGTTGCTGACGTTGGACGCTCTCAAACAAAACCGCATTCCGGTGAAGGGGATCGTTTTCAACCGGACCGGATCCGGGGAGCTCGATGCCATCGAACAGGACCAGCCCCGGCTGATCGAAGCGATATCCGGAACGGAGGTTCTGGGGGAGTTCCCCTTCATCGACCTTTTGAACACCCGGAGTTTTACTCCGAAGCGCTTGCAACAGCTGGAGTCCTGCGTCCGTTTCTCCCGCATGATCCCGGCTTGACAAAACCTTGACCGGGTGTCATGTTCTCCTGATCCGTTGACCGCTTGAAAGGAAGCCCCTATGAAAAAATGGTTCATGCTGATCCTGGTGGGCAAGGACCAGCCCGGGATCGTCGCCCAAATCACCCGCGCGTTATACGAAGGCGAATGCCACCTGGGGGAAGCGTCCATGGTACGGCTGGGCGGCAATTTCACCGTGATGCTCATGGTGCAGTCCGCCGGGAACGAGCAGGCGCTGGACAATCTGATCGGGCCGATCTGCCGTTCGTTTAACCTGCGCCACCATGTCGACGCCATCGAAGGCGAGTTGCTGCATCATGTGGAACCGGATGTGCGCATCACCGTTTACGGAGCGGACCGGGCGGGCATCGTCGCCGAAGCGACGGGGGTGCTGGCGGAGAAGGGATTCAACATCTTGAATCTGGAGTCCGATGTCGGCGGCACCGAGGAACATCCCATCTATGTCATGACCATCGAGGGGGTCGCGGAACAGGGGATCGAAATCCTGGAGGAGGCGCTCCAGAAGCTGGCGCAGGAAAAAGGGTTGGAAACCCAACTGGAACCTATTGACACGTTGATCGGGTAAGGTGCATGGCCGTTTTTGATTTATTGGTATATCCCGATCCACGGTTGAAACAGATTTCCACACCGGTGGAACACTTCGACGGGGCGCTCCGCGCGTTCGTCCGCGACCTGGAAGAAACGATGCGGGCCGCACCGGGCGGAGTCGGCCTCGCCGCGCCGCAGGGGGGACGGTTTGAACGGATCGTGATCGTCGACGTTTCCTGCAAACCGAAAATCAAACACCACGGAAGGCTGGTGTTGATCAACCCGGAAATCACCTGGCGGGAAGGGTCGGTCGTCGGGCGTGAGGGTTGCCTGTCGGTCCCTGACTACACCGGAAACGTGACCCGCTCTAAATTCATTAGGGTGCGGGCGCAGGATGAATTCGGCCAGACGCTCGAGTTCCACATGGAACGCTATGAAGCGCGGGCGGTTCAACATGAAATAGATCACCTGGACGGGTTGTTGCTGCTCGACCGCCTGGTCAGCCGCCGGGATTTGTTTCGCCGGCAATCGCAGGAAGCCACCTCACCCAAAACTTCATAACCCCTTGGGTCCGGCCGGATGGAAATTTTTTATCGGGTGGCGCAACGGCTCTTTGAACCGGGTCAATCGGAAAAACGTTGAATTTCCCGCTTAAAAGCTCTTATTGTTCCCTCCCGAGAGGGCGAGGTTAAGCCTTTTCCTTCCCCACCCTAGAGCCTCAGCCTTCAAAACCACTGGAAATCTTAAAATGAACTGTTACATTGATAGCATAGAGTCAATTCAAAAAATCCAAGGACATACAGTCCATCCATACTTTCCGGGACGCGTGTTATGAGCCAATTCAAAGCCTGTACTTTCATCGCCATTATGCTGCTTTTAGCGGGAACGGTCGGCGCCTGCAAAATGAAACAGAAAACGGGTTTTTTCGATCTGCACCCGAGAATCCTGATCCATGAATCCGACCTGGGTTTCGGAAAGAACATCAAAATTTCCGTAGTGGACAAACGAAGACGGAATATCCTGCTGAGGAAGGATTCCGATCGCAAAATCAAATCGGGCCGGGCCTTGGTGACCCGAGATCATCATCCCTCCATTAAATTGGATAACCATTTTCAGCAAACTGCGGAGAAAGCCTTCCAGTTGCAGGGTTATCAGACCGACGGCAAAGGCATCGGCAGTGTCCGTGAAGTGACCATCTACATCACCAAACTGGAACTCCGGTTACGGCGGGCTAAAACTGAAGGCCCCGACGGCCAACACCAAATCCAGGCGCGTCTTCGGTCCAAAATGAAAGTGGCCGCCAAAAACCAGGGTATGACTTATGGTAAAGAATACGAGTTTTTCATCAAACAGTCCTATGACACCATTCCCAGCAAACAGGACAACGAAAAAATACTGAACTACGGCCTCACCCAGCTTCTGCACCAAATTGTGAATGATCCCAAACTCAACCGTTTTTTAACCGGGTGACGGGAACACTCCCGCACCACCTCGGACAACCCAGAAAGAACAGTCCGGGTCTCCCCGCTCCAAATCCGGGTGGACATGTCCTGGGTTCTGGAAGACAGCCGGGCGATCACCCGCCCCATCGAACGTATCGGGGGCGTGCTTTACAAACGGCATCGACTCTATGAACGAAACCTCACCTATTGACGGATCCACGGTGCTGGTGACCGGCGCCACTGGGTTCATCGGCAGTCATCTGGCGGACGCGTTGCTCGCGCGCGGATGCCGGGTGCATTGCGTGGTCCGCGAAACCAGCAATCTGCAGTGGCTCGACACCTCTCGCGTTACCCTTCACACGGGAGACCTCGAGCGTCCGGAAACGGTCCACGACTGTCTTGGTGAGGTGGATTATATCTTTCATTGCGCCGGGGTCACCCGCGCCAAAAGCCGCGAGGCGTATCTTCAGAACAATGCCCGGGTCTGCATTTCCTTTTACCAAACCTGCGCCGAACATGGGAAGCAGGTGAAAGCGGTGGTTCATCTCAGCAGTCTGGCGGCAGTCGGCCCCACGCCCCCCGGGCAAAAAGTCGATGAAGACACGCCCTGCCAGCCGCTCACCTATTACGGCAAATCCAAACGGGCCGGAGAGGAAATCGCTTTGAAGTATGCTTCAAAACTTCCCATGGTGGTGCTCCGCCCGCCGGTGGTGTATGGAGAACGGGAGGTCAATTTCCTTACTTATTTAAAAGCCATCCGATGGGGCCTCGCCATTAAAATCGGGGCCCAGCCCCGGAGGCTGTCTCTGATTTACGTCAAGGACCTGGTCGACGCCATGATTCGGGCGGCCGCCACCCCGGACCGGGAGCGCAATGTGTTTTTTATCACCGACGGAGGGGTGTATTCCTGGGAGGACGTGGCCCAGGCCGCGATGAAGGCGCTGGGGGTCCGGGCACGCACCCTGATCATTCCGGTTTCGTTGATGGGGGGTGTCGCCCTGCTATCGGAGCTTTTCTCCAAAATGGTCAACCGCACCCCGATGCTCGACCGGCAACGCATGATCGATCTCCGTCAAAGTTCATGGACCGCCTCTTCTGACCGGTTTTTCAATCATTTTTCCTTCCACCCCCGGTTCGACCTGAGCCAGGGGTTGAAGCAGACCTGCGTCTGGTATAAAGAGCAGGGCTGGCTCTGAATAGTTCCTCAGAACCCGATCCATCGTATCCGTAAGGACTTGACGGAACCCATCGGGCGATATGTGCAGGAACCCGCCGCCCGGCCGCTGGTCTACGCCTTCAAGCAAACCCCGGTCACCCCGAACCCGATCACCGGCCCTGTCCGCCCTGTTCGCCATCGGGGGCGCGTACCTGTTCAGCCTCGGGGAGGCCCGGGCCCTGATTCAGGGGAGGATTATTTTGGAAATATCCCTTATTCTGGATAGTGTGGAGAACTGGCCCGGGCCAAGGGCATGGCCCCTGAGTGGGAGCGTATCGTCGACGGAATCGGCGACTGCGTGTCCGGCATTTCGGTACTCATCGGACTCATGATCGGGATACCCGAATCCCAGGGAGAGCTGAACGTGCTGGCCGTTCTCATTTTTTTAAGAGGAGTTACCTCTGTCTAATTCAAGGATTACATGATGTTCCGGATCACTTACGGTTACGATGGACCCAGGCGGAATATTCGCAAAACGGTGAAAACCCTGACCTGGTCCCCCGCGTTGATCCACAAGATTTATTTATATTATTTACAACTCCAGCAATTGCTGCTTCGGGGCCGCTGGCTTTCCGGGTTCATGCTCGCGCAGATGCTGTTAACGTTTATTTTTCATCATTATATGATTTGTCATGAAAAAGATTCTTAACTGGTGTTACCGCCATATCACCTCCCGGAAGCCTTGGCTGCTTCTGGTGTGCGCGGCCCTGTTGACGCTGGCCGCCCTGTGGGTGGCTTCGGGATTGACCTACAACCCGCGGCTGGACAATCTCCTGCCGCAGGACCTGCCGCTGGTCGAAGAATTCAACCGGGTCATCGACAAAACGGGAAGCACCGGGCCGCTGGTGGTCGTCCTGGAAGGGTTGCAACGGAAAGAAGTGCCGGAAGTCATTGACGATTTAACCGAACGGTTCCGTAAGGTGAACGATGTTTATTTTGTCGACTCCCGCCTGCCGGTGAAATTTTTAAAAAATCGGCAACTGCTGTTCGCCACCCAAAGCGATCTGAAGGAGCTCGAGAAAGTGGTCGAAGGCGCCATCGAACATGCCCGGAGTTCATTGACGGGGTTTTTCGGAGGCGCCCAGAATACCTATAATCCCTCTAAGCTTCAGGATTTGTCCAGCCAGTATAAAATTTTTGAGCCCCTGCAACCGTACTACAGCGGTAAAAGCGGGAAGAAGTATTACATCTTCATTCAACCGCGCGGAACGGCTTCCAACACCAGTTTCACCGGGAACTTTGTGCGGGAGGTTAAAAGCCAAATCGATCAATCCGGAATTCAAAAGAAGTTTCCCAACCTGAAAATCCAACTTACCGGCTCCATGACCACCCGGTTGGAGGAAAACCGGATCATCCTCAACGATCTCAAACGGTCCGCGGTGGTGGCAGTGATTCTGGTGATTTTCATCCTCTCCATATACACCAAGTCGTTTCTGGCCATTGCCCTGTTGTTGATCCCATTGACGACCTCTCTCAGCATGACGTTTGCGCTCACGCGGCTCCTCATTGGCCACGTCAACATCATTTCCGGATTTCTGATCGCGATCCTGACCGGGCTGGGCATCAATTACGGAATCCATTTATACGTCCGGTTCAAGCAGGAACTGCGAAAAGGCAAGACCACCCCGGAAGCGGCGGAACTGGTTGCCACCCAAGTCGGCCGTTCGGGCTTCACGGCCATGGCCACCACCATCAGCGTATTTTCTCTGCTGATGTTTTCCGATTTCCGGGGGTTCTCCGAGTTCGGCGCGATCGCCACCATCGGGATCATCTGCGCGTTCCTCAGTTATTTCTTTCTGCTCCCTGCACTGATTTTATGTGGCGACCAAATCCATTGGCTGCGGAAGCCCCGGCCTCGGATGTTCTACTTGAGAGTTTCCGATATTTACAGCCGAACCCCCTTCTTTCCGGCGGCGATGTTTGTTCTGCTTCTGTTGTCCAGCCTGTTCCTTCTGCCCAACATCGAATTCGAACACGATTTCAGAAAACTCCGGGGCTATTCTCCCGCCGCCGATGTTGAAGCGGAAACCACGAAGGACTACGGATTCGCCTTTTCGCCGACGGTGATCATGACTCCCAATAAGGAGGACTTGTTTCAGATCCACCAGGCTCTGCAAGCGATCAAGGAAAAATACGGGGACCAATCCACCATCGGTATCCATCACTCTCTGAACCTGTTCAGCCTCAGGGAATATGAAAGTAAAAAGGAAATTCTGAACCGCATCCGGGACAAACTGGTCCAGGACCGCGACATCATCGAGATTTCCATGGGAACGCGCCGGTACGGCATTCTCCGGCAACTGTTGGAAACCGGTCCGTTCGATGAAAAACAGATCCCCGACAACCTGATGAAGCTTTTTATGGCGGAGGATCAATACCTGGTCCTGATCTTTTCTCCGGCCGACAAAAACTTTTTTGACGTGAGAAATATTTATCAACTCCAAAAGGAGATCCGTGAGCTGAAAGCCAGGCTGGCGGAAAGCCGGATCACGGTATCCGTATTAAACGAAAATCTGTTGGCCGCCGCCATGCTGGACCTGGCCCGGGAAAAAGGGCCGCAAACGCTGGGCCTCGCCATGGGACTGGTGTTCCTTATCCTGCTCTGGGATTTTCGCAGCCTCCGGCTCGCTGTTAAAACCTTTCTGCCGCTGTTCACGGGCCTGGCCCTGACCGGCGCGATGATGTCCGTTTTCCACATCAAATTGAATTTCATCAACATGGTCATGATCCCTTCCATCGTCGGCATCATGATCGACCATTGCGTTTATCTGGGTCACCACATTCTGGATTACTCCCGCTATCAAACCATCAAATCGGTTAAAGAAACCGGGAGCGCCATTATCCTTTCGGCCTTGACCAGCCTGGCGGGATATGCCAGCCTGAATATAGCCCACCACGCCGGGGTGCGGTCCATCGCCCACATCGTGGAACTGGGAATTATTATCTGTACGGTCTGCGCCTTGTTCATGCTCCCGGTCCTGTTTGAGATGGGAGCGCACAAGTCCCCGACCTATCGCGCGTACAAGGGGCTGGACCGGAAAAAGTAAAGGGTCCGCCATCAGGTTTTTCATTGATGAATGAGGTTGTTTCATGAATGACCGTTCCCCCTTCAAAGCCGCCCCCATCGCCCAAATCGCCGCCCGCCTGGGGCTGAAGGAAACCGACTGGATACCCTACGGCACCACCAAGGCCAAGGTCCAACTGGAAGTCCTGAAACAACATCCGCCCCGCGGCAAATTGATCCTGGTCTCCGCCCTCACCCCAACCCCGGCGGGAGAAGGCAAAACCACCACGACCATCGGATTGGGCCAAGCCCTCGCGCATCTGGGGCAATCCGTCGCCATCGCCCTGCGCGAACCGTCCCTCGGTCCCTGTCTTGGCATGAAGGGCGGCGCCACCGGCGGCGGACTGAGCCAGGTGCATCCCGCGGAAGAAATCAATCTACACTTCACCGGCGACTTCCACGCCATCACCTCGGCCCACAATCTGCTGGCGGCGCTCCTCGACAATAAAATTTACCGGGACGGATCGGCGGGCATTGACCCGCGCCGCATCACCTGGAACCGGGTCATCGACATGAACGACCGCGCCCTGCGGGATATCATCATCGGACTGGGCGGCGTGTTACAGGGCGTACCCCGCGAATCGGGATTCGATATCACCGCCGCATCGGAAATCATGGCCATCCTCTGCCTGGCGAGGGATTATGACGATTTGAAAGCCCGCCTCGGGCGCATCCTCGTGGCCTTCACCTTCGACGGCAAACCGGTCACCGCCGATTCGCTGAACGCCACCGGCGCGCTGGCGGCGCTGTTGAAAGACGCGCTCCTGCCCAACCTGGTGCAGACTACCGAAGGCGTACCGGCGTTCATCCACGGCGGACCTTTCGCCAATATCGCGCACGGGTGCAACTCGGTGATCGCCACCCAAATGGCGTTGGGGTTGGCCGACTGGGTGATCACCGAAGCCGGATTCGGATTTGACCTGGGCGCGGAAAAGTTCTTCGACATCAAATGCCAGAGCGCGGGACTGGACACCGCCGCGGTGGTGCTG
>CAYPKH010000027.1:6073-10672 GCA_964411245.1 uncultured Nitrospina sp. | reverse complement strand
GACGGTGATATTGTCCATTTCCCCGCCAAGATACACGGCCGCGCTGTTATCATCATTCAAATCCAGGGTGGAATAGCGGAGGGCCACCTGCCAGGCGCCCCAACCCCTCTCCCCAAAGTTTTGCCTGGGGGAAACGCGGGCGAACACGCCGGAACTTGTTTTATACTTCCGATGTTCCCCGGTAATAAAATAGCTGGCGTGGACATACCAACCGGTGTAATGAACGCCGGGGGTACCGACCGGTGCATCCCCATTCAGCAGCATGTATTCGAATTGCAAACTGAAGGGTCCATAAACGCCGGCGGCTTCCACATTGTACCGAGTGACTTTTTCTATCGGGTTGGAGCCGGTGTCTACCGGCCGGTTCGCGGCCAGACGAGATTCCGGAGGCGAACGAATCTGAAGGGTATCGGCCACCCCCTGGTCTTCATGGGCAAAGGAGAAGCCGATGTGAACCAGTTTCTTCCCCTTGTCTTGATACCAGGGCAGGCCCGTCACCCGAAACCCGAAATCCACCGCTCCATCTGAGGTGCCGGTTTTGGTGACGGGGGGGGCTTCGTTGTCCGTATCGTAAAATACGCCCACGTTCCAGGTGAGTCTTTTATCCAGGCCATGATTAAAAAACCCCATACCCAATCCGCGGCCCCGGGAGAAGGCGATGGGGAGCGACCGTTCCATGAAAGTGATATATTTGGAACTGGTCAGGTTTTCCAGAGACCAGGGTTCCTTGTAATGGCCTACGCGGAAATTTCCCACCACCGGCAGTTTCAACAATTGGATATAGACATCCTTGAAATTCGGTTCTTCTTTGGTACTACAGGAGGTAGCGGGCGCGATGGGAATACAACTTTTTACCGTAACATCGCTCGTGCTGGCGAAATCGTACTGCACCTTAAACCCGATTCTGTTGTACAGCAGTCCCGCGATATATATTCGGGCCGCCCGGAACTCGGCTCCCGAATTCTCGTCACCCGTGGCCGTGATATAGGTATCATTCGGATCAAAGAAAGCGAAATCGGCTAGGATGCGTCCGCCGATCATGAACTTAAATTTTTTGTCGGCGGTCATCATCTTAAGGCCTTTGTTGTACAAAACCCGCATTTGGGTTTTATTCTCTTCTTCCTTGGCGGCTAATTTTTTTTCCAATGCCCGCAGGCGCAACTCTGTGCTTGAAGACTGAGCCCAGACCCCCTGGGTCCAAATCAGAGTCCCCATCATCAGCACTAAACCGAATAACTTTTTGTACATTCTTCCTCCTTTTTCGTTCTGATCGGCTTTATACGTTAAAATCATAAATTTCAAAGGTATAAATTGATCTCATTTATATTTGTATGTTGGCTGAAGGATAGAGTCGGTTTGTTAGGATTCTGTGAGAAAAAAATTAAATTTTATTGAGAATTCAGGGAGTTGGCTTCTCATTCAAGAAACCGTTGACAAAATCCCCGGGTGTTGGAACAATTCCCTGGTACAGGATGTTGGGGCCTCGCGGCCACCCGATGAAAGGAAAATCCATGATCGAAGAATGGGCCGACATTCGGAAAAAAGTGGAAGCCGGAAAAGACGGTCTGGAAGGCGCCGACCTCAGCTATCATAAGCTGATGAAGGCTCAACTTCAAGGGGCCAACCTGAGCGGAGCCGACCTCAGCTATGCCTATCTCATGCAGGCGGACCTGACCGGCGCCGATCTCTCCGGAGTGGATTTCAACAGCGCCGTCCTCAGCGAAGCCAACCTCAACGGTGCCAACCTCGAAGACGCCGATTTTACCGAAGCCTATCTTTGTGGCGTCGACCTGAGTCAAGTCCTCAATCTTACCTGCGATCAGCTGGAGCTGGCTTATCTCGACCGGGACACCCGCCTCCCCGACTACCTGAAGATCACTTGGGTGTCCGACACCGCATTTGAATGTAAGGAATAAAATCCCCCCCAACAGGTCTTAATAACTGGGACAAAATCCGCAATCATCTCATGGCGGGGGTCGCCTACGAAATTCCCCTCACCGACGACGAGGATATTCTGGATTGGCGTCTCACCGCTGATCTGGTGATTTATTATTGATTGAAAGCGTGGCTTCCGGAAACAGGCCCACCTTCGGGTGGGCATTTTTTTATCTCCCGGAGCTTCGTCAATTTGGTCTTGAGAAGCATGGAACGAAAGGTTAAGGTAGATAAGATAAGGAATTTTATCATTTGCGTGTGAGCCAGGGAAAAGCCCGGGGAGGGGTTAGGATGGGTTCCATTGACCTGCCGTAACAGCGTTTCGGATAATCCAATCATTCGTAAACCCATTTACATTGGAGAGGGTGCATGAACAGGCCTGTATTCCACATTCTGTTTTTTTTCTGGCGGTGACTTCGTTGACCGTTGCCCCTGCTTCGGCGTTCGACCGGGACTATAAAGGTTCCCTCAGAGAGGGCAGGTACCGGCATTATGTTCCTCCCGTATCCAACCCGTTCCTGAATGAAACTCCCTTTATCACCACCGAAGTCCGGCTCCTCTATATTTACAATAATTTCCCGAACAATATACTTACGTCGGGATTAGGCGCTTCAGGGGGTGGAAATCTCGTTTTTTTGGGGACGCAATTCCGTGTGGCCCTATCCGAACGCATAGGGTTTATCGTCAACAAATTGGGTTACGCCGACTTTAACTTGAAGGTTCCGAACAGCAGTGACGACGGTGTGACCAACATTTCCTTTGGGCTCAAATACGTTCTGTGGTCGGATACCGGCCGGACTGCCCTGGTGACCTTGGGCGCCACCTATGAAATGCCGTCCGGCGTCCTGAAATCGGGATCGGTCAATACTTTCCGATTGCAGGGAGACGGTAACGGATTTATCACTCCGTTTGTGACTGCCGTGAAACGCTATTACAAGTTCAGCGTGCAGGCCATGGTGAGCTCCAAGATCACCCTGGATCAGGATAGAAACGCGTCGTGGTTCAATTATGCCCTGCACATGGATTACGAAATTCTTCCCGATTTCTTTCCACTGGTGGAATTCAATGGTTTTACGCCGATCAACGACCCCCGCCAAAACCAGTTAAAGTTCGAAGGAATCGATTTGTTCAGCATCGGTGGCGATGACCCCCAACCGGTGGTCACGTTTGCGTCCGGGGCCCGGTACAGGATTAACAGGAACCTGATAGCGGGATTGGTTTACGAAGTTCCCATTACCGACGACAAGGATATTATCGATTGGCGGGTTACCGCCGATCTGGTGATTTATTATTAGCTCCAGGTTTCAGCCATGAGTGCAAATCGAAAGGCGGTGATACTGGTGGGTCATGGTGGCCTGCCAAAGGATTGCCCCCGGGAAACTATCCAGCAGTTCAAACAAATGGAAAGGGACCGCAAAAGCTCCGGCAAGCCGGCGAGCCCCCAGGAACAGGATCTGGAGAAACTGATCCGCGAATGGCCCCGCACGCCGGAGAACGATCCTTACCAAGCCGGGCTCGAGGCGTTGGCGGAAAAGCTGGAACCGTTGCTGGAAGGGGCTTCCCTGGTGCTGGCGTACAACGAGTTTTGTGCCCCCACGATAGAAGACGCGGTGGCGGACCTGGCGAAGCGCGGCGTCACCCACATCACCGTG
The DNA here is from genome assembly GCA_964411245.1 of uncultured Nitrospina sp. Lineage (GTDB taxonomy): Bacteria > Nitrospinota > Nitrospinia > Nitrospinales > Nitrospinaceae > SZUA-226. Next base: position 7,085 of record CAYPKH010000027.1, on the reverse strand, counting down.
GTGCCCACCATGTTGACCCCGGGCGGGTCCCATTCCGAAATCGATATTCCCGCGATCCTCGACGATATGCGCGCCCGTCACCCGTCTTTGGAAATCCGCTATGCCTGGCCGACCGACCTCGGCCTCATGGCCCGCATGCTCGCCGACCACCTCAAACAGTTCGACGGTTAATACCCGATGCGGCGGCGGGACCCTGCGGGAACCGTTAAATCCAGTCGTCCAGATCGAACTGGGCGATGCATTCGGGACTGCGCATGTCCATATATAAATCCGCCTGATCGAATTGGGTGCTGTATCCCTTCCATCGTTCGCAGGTAAGCCCTGCCTCCTCGATTTTCTTTTGGACTGCTTCCAATTCTTCCAGTCCGGGGTATTCCAGAACCACGTGAAACCCAGTGGCCGCTTTAAAACTGATGATGTAACGCTCGTCGCTCATGGCGTTCCTTTCCGAGGGCAATGGGATTCGGGCCCGGCGGGCCGAGCCCTAACATCTCACAACCCGGGGAGCCGTTCAACCGCCAAACCGGATGGATGTCAAAAAAACGGATTAAAGTCCTTATCAACCCCGGCGATTCCTTTACAATAAAAAAGGGGGGAAAATTAATATTTTTCCTATTTCCTTTATCACCCCAGACATTCGTGGGCACTCAACGGGACAACGAACAGAAAAAATCGGCCACAGAGCTTTGGAAGCGGGACATTCCCGGCGACCTGACCTCCGTGGACCTGGCGGAAGTGCTCAACAACCTGCTGGAACCCTACCGCAATTCGCAGCAGGTCAAGGTCGAGCTGACGAAGGACCTGCAGGAGAAAGTGATCCAGGCCACGCTCGGCCTCACCCGCAACGAAGCGGAGAACGTGTACGCCAAGGCGCTGATCACCGACCGCAGGTTCGATCATGAAGACCTGCCGCGCATCATCAACGAAAAGAAACAGCTCATCCGCAAATCCGGGATTCTCGATTTCATCGGCCTGTCGACCACCCTGTCCCATGTCGGGGGATTGGAAAAGC
>CAYPKH010000027.1:0-5973 GCA_964411245.1 uncultured Nitrospina sp. | reverse complement strand
CTCGATTTCATCGGCCTGTCGACCACCCTGTCCCATGTCGGGGGATTGGAAAAGCTCAAGGATTGGCTCAAGCAGCGCGGCGGGGCGTTTAGCCGCAAGGCGCGCGAGTACGGCCTGCCGGAGCCGAAAGGACTGCTCATGCTGGGCGTGCAGGGATGCGGCAAAAGCCTGTCCGCCAAAGCCATCGCCGCCGAATTGAACCTGCCCCTGTTGCGGCTCGACGTCGGCAAGATTTTCAACTCGTTCATCGGTAACTCGGAGGAAAACATGCGCAAGGCCATCGCCCTCGCTGAAGCGATGAGCCCGACGGTCCTGTGGCTGGACGAAATCGAAAAGGGGTTTTCGGGACTGCAAAGTTCGGGCTCGGTCGACTCCGGCGTCACCTCGCGCGTGTTCGGCGCCTTTCTGACCTGGATGCAGGAGAAGGTCAAGCCGGTGTTCGTCATCGCCACCGCCAACGATATCGAAAGCCTGCCGCCGGAGCTTCTGCGCAAGGGGCGGTTCGACGAAATCTTTTTCATCGATTTGCCCACGGCGGACGAACGCAATATGATTTTCGAGATTCACTTCGGCCTGAAAAAAAGGGATTTCAAGAAATACGATGTCGCGCGCTTGGCGAAGGAGGCCGACCAATTCAGCGGTGCCGAAATCGAGCAGGCCATTCTCTCGGCCATGTACAAAGCGTTCGCAGAGAACCGGGAGTTCACCACGGAGGATGTTCTGCAAAGCGTCCAGGAAACCGTGCCCCTGGCGGTCACCGCATCGGAAAAGGTCGCGCACCTGCGCCAATGGGCCCACAAGCGCGCTCGCCCGTCCTCTTAAAAAGAAAAGATTGCTAAACCGCGGACCGCGTTACAATATAATTGAAGGAGGTTGTATGAAGGCGCTGATCCTCGACATCAAACGTGACGAGTGGGACTCCACTACCGGCATGACGTTTGCCGACGTCGACCAGCCAAAGCTCGACGAGGGGAAAGTTCCCAACGACGGGGGCCGGGTGCTCATCAAACCGATCTATACCGGGGTCTGCGGCTCGGACAAGGGCATCTGGTTCCGCCACGCGTTTCAGGACATGATCTTCGACTCGCTGGACAGCGAGGGCAAATCGGTCCGCATCTTCGGCCACGAACTGCTCGGCGAAGTGGTGGAGACCGGCTCCTACGCCGCCAACCATTACGGCTACCGTCCCGGCGACATCGTCTCCACCGAATCCCATATCTTCTGCGGCTTGTGCCATCAATGCAAGATTGGCGAGGAGCACGTCTGCGCCAACCACCTCATCATCGGCATCTCCACCGACGGCTGTTTCGCCGACTATGTGAAATTGCCCGCCAAGGAATTGTGGCGGACCGATACCGATCTCATCCGTCCCGAAGTGGCGGCCCTCCAGGAACCGCTGGGCAACGCCGTGCACGCCTGCAGCAGAGTCGACCTGCGCGGCAAGACGGTGGCTATTTTCGGATGCGGCACTATCGGTCTGTTTGCGGTTCTGGTGGCGCGGTCGATGGGCGCAACCACGATTATCGGCATCGACCCCAACCCGAAACATCTGGAGCTGGCGGGACGGCTCGGGGTCGACCAGGCGCTTAAAGTCCTCATCGGGTCTACCGGCGAGGGTTCGGTAGCGCCCGACCCGGAAATCGTCAATCAAATCCACAAAACCTGTCTCGGCGAGGGCGTGGACGTGGCCTTCGAGATGTCCGGAAGCAACCAGGCGCTGAACACCGCCATCGCATCGACCCGCGCCGGGGGTGACGTCATCCTGTTTGGCGTTTCGTCCGGCGATTATATACTGACCGATTTTCAGCAGATCATCATGCACGGCAAGACCTTGCACAGCGTCGTCGGGCGCAAGGTGTTCCAGACCTGGTACATCGTCAACAATCTTTTGACGTCGAAAGGCCATGACCTGCAGGACAAAATCTGGGAAGTGATCCTGAACAAAGGCGAGGGCACCGTGTTTCCTTTTCACCAGTTCGACCGCGAACCTTTCGAGCAGGCGATCAAAACCAATCCCAAAACCATTTTGAAATATTAATGGGTGAAAAACGCTCATTAATATAGAGAGGCCATGCCATGCCCACCGACCTGTTGCAACATATCCAGAGCGAGCTGGAGGAGATTCGCGGGGCGGGTCTCTATAAAGAGGAGCGGGTTCTGCTGTCTCCCCAGCAGGCGCACATTAAGACCGCCGGGGGGGAGGTGCTCAATTTCTGCGCCAACAACTACCTGGGACTCGCCAATCACCCGGACCTGATCGCCGCCGGCAAGGAGGCTCTGGACCGTTACGGTTTCGGCATGGCCTCGGTGCGCTTCATCTGCGGCACCAGCGAAATCCACCAGGCGCTGGAAAAAAGGGTCTCGGAGTTTCTGCAGACGGAGGACACGATTCTTTATTCCTCGTGTTTCGACGCCAACGCCGGTCTGTTCGAGACGCTTTTGAACGAGAAGGACGCCATCATCAGTGACCGGCTCAACCACGCCAGCATCATCGACGGGGTTCGGCTGTGCAAGGCGACGCGCTTCCGCTTCAACCACGCGGACATGGCCCATCTGGAGACCCAGCTCAAGCGCGCTGAAAAAAGCCGGTTTAAGATGATCGCCACCGACGGGGTGTTCAGCATGGATGGGGACGTGGCTCCCCTGTCCGATATCTGCGATCTAGCTCAAAAATATGGGGCCTGGGTGATGGTGGATGATTCCCACGCCACCGGGTTTTTCGGGCCGACGGGACGCGGCAGTATCGAGTACCGGCAGGTGATGGGGCGGGTGGATATCATCACCTCGACCTTCGGCAAGGCGCTGGGCGGGGCGTCGGGCGGGTTCACCAGCGGCCGGAGGGAAATCGTCGAACTGCTGAGACAGAGGTCCCGGCCCTACCTGTTCTCCAACTCCCTGTCGCCGGTGATCGCCGCGGTCACCCTGAGGGTGATTGATATGATTGACCAGAGCCCGCATCTCGTGAAGAAGCTCCAAGCCAATACCACCTATTTCAGGGAGCGGATCAGCCAGGCGGGATTGGCCATCAAACCGGGGGATCATCCCATCATCCCGATCATGCTGGGGGAGGCCCGGCTGGCCCATGAAATGGCTGAAAAACTGCTGGACGAGGGCATTTATGTCATCGGGTTCAGCTTTCCCGTGGTGCCCAAAGGCGAGGCCCGCATCCGCATCCAGATTTCCGGCGGCCACGAGACCCCCGACCTGGACCAAGCGGTGGCCGGATTCAAGACGACAGGCTCCGCTCTGGGCCTGATCTGACCCCACGGCCTTTCCAAGGCGGAAACCTCCCTTCTCCCAAAAAATACTACCTCAGGATAGAAACCTAAGTGCAGTTCATGCTAAAACCCCTCCCCGGAGATTGCCCAGTCTTTTAATAATTTCGCTTGATTTTCGCCTCCCTTCCGTATTATGTAAATACAAGGGCCGCTGTTGAGCGGAGAGGAATTTAATCTTTTCCGGCTAAAGTCCGGGGCGGGTTGATTCCGTTTAAGCCCTGTGTAACTGGCAGATTTTAAAAAAGTAATTCGGACGGAGATTTTGTGGACAACGGAACCTTTAAAATTCTGGTTTAAAAAGTTTATTTTTTAACCGTACTCGTTGAATAAAAAAAGAGTTTTAAAATATTTTTAATCTGTTTTTTTCATAATTTGAACGGAAAAAATTCAATTTTTTTAAAAGTAAAAATTTTTTAACCCCTTGCAATTTAGTGACCATGTGAGAAGATTTCCACTTATTCCACAGAAACCTATTGAAACATTGGTCCGCAGAATTTGAGTCGAATTGTTGTTTCGCGATAGGTTGGATCATTAAGTCACCTGTTTTTAAAAAAGCTTTAGGAACAGGTTGGGGAAGTTAAAACGCCACCAGGACCGTCCCCAAAATAATCGCAGATCAGGCAGCCATGGGTATTCCAGGTTGTGAAACGGATTATTTGCACAGGTTCTGGTTTTTTATTGTTGTATGAGGTTTAGTCTTTTTTAAAAGGAATGGTTAGCGCGAATCATTGATTAGCCAAAAAGGTCTCATGAAATTTTAAAGGAGGTACCCAATGACTAACAATAATTCAAACCGCGGTGCAGCGAAGAAAGCCAAATACCTGACCCGGCTGAAGCAGATTCCGCAATTGGATCAGGGTGAAGTCGATAGATTGGAAGAAGTCAACGAGAAGTTCGTTTTTCGCACCAACGATTATTATCAATCACTGATCGATTGGGACGATCCGGAGGATCCCATTCGCCGCATCGTCATGCCCGACGTTCAGGAGCTCGACGAGTGGGGCCAATTGGACGCCTCCGACGAAGAATCCTACACGGTCGCCAAGGGAGTGGAGCACAAGTACGACTCTACCGCGCTGTTGCTGGTCAATGAAGTGTGCGCGGCGTATTGCCGGTTCTGTTTCCGCAAGCGCCTGTTCATGGACGAAAACGAGGAAGTCACCAAGGACGTGAGCGAAGGTCTGGAATACATCCGGACGCATTCTGAAATCAACAACGTTCTGCTCACCGGCGGCGATCCTCTCATCATGTCCACCTCAAAGCTGGAGCCGATCATCCAGAAAGTGTGTAAGGTGGATCATGTAAACATCATCCGCATCGGCACCAAGATTCCCGCGTTCAATCCGATGCGGATTTACAACGATCCGTCGCTCGAGGCGATGTTCCGAAAATACAGCACGCCCGAGAAGCGGATTTACGTGATGGCGCATTTCAACCATCCACGCGAGCTGACCCCGGAGGCGGTGCGAAGTTTGAGTTTTCTGTTGAACGCCGGCGCCATCGTGGTCAACCAGACGCCCATGATCGCCGGGGTGAACGACGACCCGGATGTGCTCGCCGAGATGTTCAACCAATTATCCTATATCGGTGTTCCGCCGTATTATGTTTTCCAATGCCGTCCGACGCTGGGGAACCGCATTTATGTCACCCCCCTGGAAGAGGCGTTTGAAATTTTTGAAACGGCGCGCATTCGCTGTTCGGGTCTTGCCAAGCGGGCACGGTTTGTGATGTCCCACGCCACCGGAAAAATCGAGGTCGCCGGCCTGACGGAAAAGCATATTTATTTTAAATACCTCCGTGCGGCCAACGAAGAAAACGACGCGCGGTTCATGGTATTCAAACGCAATCACGAGGCTTACTGGTTTGACGACTACAAGGAGCTGGTGGATGAATATTCGCCGGTAGGCGAGTCGGCAGGCATCGATTCAAACTATTTTTAAAATTCAGGAGTGCATGTAATTCTTTCCCTCAGGTTCCGTTTCCCAAGGGTTTTGGGAATAGGGCCTTTTCTTTTTCTCCCCTCCCTTTACCTGTCATCCCCTTTTCCGGAAATTCGGTGGTAAAATAATAGACTCAACCTTTGAATAGTTTCTGGAAGAAGAGGTGAAACGTATGGTTTCTGCAAAAATCAGATGGTTTTCAGGAATGCTGGCGGCTCTGGTCCTTTCCGGTTTGTGCGCTTCCAATGTGTGGGCGGTTGCGGACGACGAAGAAATGGAGGATCCTTTCGAGGGCAAGCCTCCGCTGGTCGATCAGATCAGGGAGTTCAGCAATGAAATCGCCAGGAGGTTTCATAAGGAGCTTCAGGAGTTGCTGTACAAGGAGTTGAAGGTCCTCAGGGAAGAGAGAAAAAAGAGCCGTTACACCGCTGAGGAACGAATCGTGAAGCAGGAAGGGATCATCAAAGACGATCCGAAAAATGCCGAAGCCCATTTTGCCCTGGGTAAAGTGTATGATGAAATCAGAGCCGGTGCCAACGCCATCGTCCACACCCAGATTGCGGAGCAGTTATTCAAGGAGCAGGAGAACCGTGAGGGACTTGCCCGGGCCCGGCGCAACCTGCGATGGTATTTTGAGAAATACGGGTACAAGCCGGAAGATTTTCTGTTGAATTGACGGCGTTCCCAACCGCCCGACGGGTTTAAGGGGTGTACCCCTTCACATCCGCCAGTTCCGCCCCTTCCAGTCGTGCGCC
>CAYPKH010000026.1:0-10710 GCA_964411245.1 uncultured Nitrospina sp. | reverse complement strand
TCCAATCTTGTAGTCATCAATCTCAATGGGACTGTGAAAAGTACGAACGCTGATTTGTCTCCGGTTAAAAACCAGCGGGGCGGCGGAGGCCGCCCCGTGAAGGGTTGAATACTCAGTTCAGATCAGGGGCTTGGGACACCCCATGGACTCAGCTGGCCTTCAGCGATTCCTCGGGATTCAAAAACTTGTGACAATTCTCCGCCAGTTCCAGGAATGCTTTGGCTGCCGCCGAGTCGGGCCGGGACAGTACCACCGGCTCCCCGCTGTCCGACCGGATCACCACTTCCGCATCGAGCGGAATGCTGCCCAGGAAGGGAAGCACCAGCTCCTGCGCCAGCTTTTGTCCACCCCCGCGTTTGAACACATCGATTTCCCCCGAACAATGCGGGCACAGCATGGTGCTCATGTTTTCGATGATGCCGACGATGGGGACGTTGCTGTCGCGGGCGAAGGAAATCATTTTGCGGGCATCCAGAATCGCCAAGTCCTGCGGCGTGGTGACTATCACGGCGCCGTCCACATCGCCGATGAAGTCGATGATGGTGATCTGCTCATTTCCGGTTCCGGGCGGCAGGTCGAATAGCAGGTAGTCCAGTTCGCCCCAGCGGATGTTGCCCAGAAGCTCGATGATGAAATCGTATTTGACCGCATCGCGCCAGGCGATGTGCATGTTGGGGTCCTCGATCAGAAACCCCAGGGACGCCACCTTCACCCCGTTACGCGTTTCGTAAGGGATGATGCCGTCGTCTTCCGACTTGAGGCGGATGCTCTCGGCGTTGATCAGCTTGGGGATGTTGGGGCCATGCAGATCGGCGTCCGCCAGCCCGACTTTATATCCCTTTTCCGCCAGCGCAATGGCCAGATTGGTGGTGACGGTGCTTTTCCCCACACCGCCTTTGTTACTACCCACGATCAGCTTGAATTTGATATCGTTCATCCGCTTGTTGACCAGCCAGCGGTTGTGTTCATTATGATCGGCTTTACAATCGTCATCGTTGTTGTATTCACACATTTCGCAGGTGTGAAGCAAACGGCATTCTCCGGTAACAGGTAAATCCATTACATCCTCCTGTGTTGCCTTTTATTAAAAATAGAGCTCGCGCTCATTTCCTGGAATTTTTAACCCTTTCAGGGGTGGTGTACGGCAAGTATATAATTATTGTCCCCGTTTTGGAAAGCATAAAGAAAGAATTCCCCAGCCGCCCGAAAATCCTCCAACGGGTTGAAAATAATATGAATCCAGTCTAGAATAGCGCCTCTCTAAATCAGTTAATCGGGAGGCGGGCGCTGAAATCTCTATTCCCCGCGGTGCGCCGGTCGTTCTCTCCGGCTTTCTGACTGCAATAATACGTTAATTTACAAAAAGTTATGCCGTGGGCGCCTAACGAGCCCGGCGGTGGAAGTGGTCACAGCAATCCGGCTGGAAACATATTTTCCCGGTCGGGGCAAGGTTTTAATTTCTTAATTTCATTTTGGAGGAAGAGTTTTCATGAATAAATTATTTCTGAAACTGAGTGCCCTTTTATTGACTCTGTTGGTTTTCAGCCTTTCCACCGCCCTGGCGGGAACCCGCGCGATTGCCATCTCCGAGCCGGCCAGTGGCGCCACCGTCACCAGCCCGGTTAAAGTGTGCATGGTCGCTCACGACGTGACCGTGGAACCGGCAAAAAAAGGTGTGAACGACGGCAAAGGCCATCATCATATTCTAGTGGACACCGACCTGCCGGGCGATTTGAGCAAACCCATCGGCAAAGACGCGCAACATCTGCATATGGGCGACGGCTCCATCTGTAAGGATGTGAAACTGGATGCTGGTATCCATGTCATCCGCGCTCTGTTCGCCAAGGGCAATCACGTTCCCTACAACCCGTCGATTACGGCGACCGTGATCGTCAACGTGAAGTAAAATTTTTACCGGATCGAGCGGTTATCCCTCACCCTTCCCTCTCCCCATAAGGGGAGAGGGAATATTGGGTCCAGCGTCACGCTGGCCCCTTGACCCGTTTAAAAACCTCCCTCCCCTCCTTGAATTCGGTTGTAATCCCCTACCCCTGTTATACAATCCTGAATATAATGATCACACTTGCGGGGCCCGGCATGGCTTTCGCCTGTGGCCATAATTCCCATGTTTGACAACGCACGTATATCCTTAAATACCTGTTGGAAAATCCTTGCGGGGATTTTCCTGGCCCTGTTTCTGCTCTCCGGCCCGGCTCTCGGCCACGAGGTCAACAAAAACGCCATCGTTCTTCTGGTCGCCAAAAACGCCCAGGGCCAAACCCTCGGGACGGGAACCGGTTTTATCGTCAAACCCAACGGTACCCTGATCACCAATTACCATGTGTTGGTGGATGCGGCCTCGGTCGAAGCGATCTTCAGAAACGGTGACCGGGTGCCGGTGCAAGGGGTGGTAAGCCTCGACCGGAGCATGGACTTCAGCGTCCTCAAGCTGGATGGCGACCGGTATTCGACGCTGGAGATCGGCGACTCGGACCGCCTCAAGGAATACGATTACACCAGCGCGCTGGGTTATCCCTCCCAGGCGGTGCAGATGGAGCGCGGCGGCTTGAAAGGATTTCTGCTCCAGACCTACGGGTTCGTTCTCGGGGTGCATCCACAGGCGCTTCCGGAATTTTCCTATATCTATACCACCACCCCGTTCGGACCGGGATTCAGTGGCGGGCCGCTGGTCAACCAGAACAATCAGGTGGTGGGGCTGGCTACACTGGAGGGACGATCCATCAACCTGGCGTTGCCCATCAAATACCTGAAACCCCACCTGGACGGCCAAAAACTGCTCACCTTCCAGCAACTGCTTAAGGCGGACCAATCCTCCAAGGAAGCGCTGTACTACCGGGGCAATTTCACCCTGTACGCGCTGGGGGAACCCAACCGGGCCATCGACCTGTATCAACGCGCACTCCAGATCGATCCGAACTTCATTCTGGCCCGGTACGATCTTGCAGTGGCCTACCGTGGGCTGGGACAGGTCCAGCAGGCCATTGCCGAATATGAAAAGGTGTTGAAGCTCAATCCCCGGTTTCCCGAAGCGCTGTCTAATCTGGGCGGCCAGTATTTCCGGAAGGACGACGTAGACCAGGCGATCACTCATTTTCGCAAGGCCATCGAAGTGTATCCCAATTTCATCCAGGCCTTGTCCAATCTGGGCGCGGCGCTCAACAAACAGGGCCAGTCCCAACAGGCGCTGACGCATTTGAAAAAAGCGCTGGCGCTGGACCCGGAGTTTGCGGTCGCTTACTTCAACCTGGGGAATACCTATTTCGGGACAGGACAACTGGACCGGGCGGAAGAGGCTTTCAACACCGCGGTGCAAAAAGGGATCGACTTCTTATCCCTGCACTGGAAACTGCATCAAATTCATTTGAAAAATGGACGGCGCGATCAGGCCATGGGCGAACTGCGGATCATTTTGCAAATGGACCCGCAACACCCGGGCGCTAAAAAGAAATTACAGGAACTGCAATCCTCTAAGCATTAGATCATCCGATTAAATCGAGACCTTTGTCTAAGCGAAGCGGACAGGATCAAAGGATTTTAAGGCTCCCCCTTTGAAGGGGGAGAAAACCCAGATTCTTCGTCACTCCGTTCCTCAGAATGACAATTTAAATGCTGGAATTGTCATCCTGAACGAAGTGAAGGATCTAGGTTTTTTCTTTTACCCATCCTGTTATCCTGTCAAAGCCCCCCAGCCCCCTTCGGAGAAGGGGGAGCTAAACCTACGTGGCCTCTGTGAGGCTAAATCTTCGCCATCGCATCGACCACCACGGAAAACACCGCGAACAGGCTTTCCGGCGAACACTTGTCGAGCGTGTCCTGAAGAGTGTGCCAGTAGGGATAATCGAAGTCGATCAGCACCGCTGCCGGGATGCCGATTTGGATAAACGGCAGATGGTCGTCCCGCACCGTGTGTTTCGGTTGGCTGAGAAACTGGGTGACCTTGAGCTTTTGGGCGGACTCGGTAATCATTTTAAGCAACCACGAGGCGTTCTCGGCGGAGTAAGTTTCTCTCGCAATTTCCAACTCCCTGTCGCCCACCATGTCGATGATCAGGACGCAATAAGGCCACTCCTTGCGATCCTTTTTATTCAATTGGGCGGCATAATGCTTGGACCCCAGAAAATAATCGGACGAAAACTTGGCGCCGTAATCCTCGCCGTCAAAAAACACCAGCCGGACCGGCCTCTCCGGCGGGTGGGTGTGCAGGTATTGCGCGAGGGCCAGCAGCACCGCCGTGCCCGACCCGCCATCATTCGCACCCAGGATGGGAAACTTCCGCCAATAGGGGTCGGTTTCGGAATCGGCAAACGGACGGGTGTCGTAATGCGCGCCGAGAAGAATCGGCCGTTTGCCCGAGGTGCCGTGAAACACCAGTTCGATGTTTACCATGGAAACCGGCGGGCGGTTCCCTTTCTGAAAGGTGAAGGGTTGCTCGCGGACTTCGTCGGCGTACTTCCCGCCCACGGCTTTGATGTACGCCTGGAGCATCATGTGTCCGGGACTGCCCGGCGGGCGGGGTCCGAAGGCGCAAATCGTTTCCAGATACTCCCAGAGAATGGGTTTGTATCCGGGCAGATCCTGCGCACCCGCCGTCTTCGACAGGATGGAAATCAACAGGACCAGCGTCAGGACGTGCCACTGCAGAATTTTTTTAAGGGACGTGGGCATGTCGGCGGGAAGTCTCATGGGTTAGCGGGGTTGACACCAATGGGAATTCAGATAGTCCTCCAGGATTTTCCGGTGGTCGAAGGCCATCACTTCCGGAAGCCGGTCCTTCGGAAACACGGCGACCGATTTGGCATCGTCCTCGGCTTTCGGCGTTCCCTCGGCGCGGGCCACAAAAACGGTGGAGATGCAATGCATGCGGGGATCCCGGGCGGGGTCGGAATAGGTGTGAAACTGGCCGAGCAGTTCCACCTCGAGACAAGTTTCCTCCCGCGCCTCGCGCACCGCCGCCTGCTCAAGCGATTCGCCGACCTCGACAAATCCGCCCGGCAGGGCCCATCCCGGAGGCGGATTGCGCCGCTCGATCAGCACCCATCCCTGCCCTGCTATTTCGATGATGAGGTCAACCGCCGGCACCGGATTGGTGTAACTCATAATTGTTTGAATTTTTTGAAGTTATGTTTCAAAACCCGCCGCATCCGGGGTATTTCCTGTTATTTTGAAAAAAATTCCCAGTAAAAATACCCCCTATTGGGTCCCGTATTGACAACTCCCCCAATTACAGTTATCTTGACAGGGTGGCACCGGAATATGGGGAAAATCCCATAAATTAAAGGTCTCCAAGCTTAAGTTTTGCCCCTGGAAACCGATAAAAATGTTGAAGGTTTACCTGTCGGCTGGGGCCGGCGGGACAGACCGGCATTCTCCTGAACAGTTGGAGTGGTCAAACCCATGGAAATTCCAGAAAACGATCTACGGATCAAAAACAAGACGATCCAGGACCGGATGGATGTGACCGGCAAGAAAACGGCCCATCAGAAATCCGAATCCTCCGCCGCCGGCCAAGTCTCCGGAGGGGAGCATATCGCCCTGTCGCCCAAAGCCAAGGGAATCCAGAAAGCCCTGGAAACGGTCCAGACTTCGCCGGACATCCGTTTGGAAAAAGTGGCCGCGATCAAGGGCCAGATCGCCGACAACACCTATCACGTCGACAGCCAAGCCCTCGCCGAGAGAATCCTGCAGGAAATCATCACCGAATCCCAGTTCATCGAGTGATCGCCCTCGCCTTTTAAAACCGCTTGCCCAACGCTTTCGGGTATGTTAGCATTCTCCCCTTCTAACGACAAAGCATTCAGGCAAGGAGCGATTGAATCATGGCCAAACGATGTGAAGTGTGTGACAAAGGTCCCATGTTCGGGAACAATGTGAGTCACGCCCACAATACCACCCGGCGGCGGTGGAACCCCAATTTGAAAAAATTACGGGTCCTCTATAAAGGGGCGGTGAAAACCATGAAGGTGTGTACCCGTTGCCTCAAGTCCAGCAAAGTGGTGCGGGTGCCGGTCAGTTGACCCAGACCCCGGTGTCTCCGGAAGCCCCCGCACTCTCCTCTCCGTTATCTATCGGTTTTTTATTGGACCTCTTCTTACTGTATTCCTTGACGCGTTCGACGTGAATCACTCCAGGTAATCGACGGAGGGTGTCCAGCGTCCGGTTGAGGTGGTCCAGGTCCAGAATTTCCAGGCTCAAATCAAAGTAGGCGCGTTTCAGCGCATTCGTCTGAACGTTGGCTCGGGTCATGTTGACGCCGCATGCCGAAACTGTGCTGCTGATCTTCGCCAGCAGGCCGGGCTTGTCTTCGGTGACAATGGAGATGCGGGCGGGAAACGGCGTTTTATGAGAGGTATCCCACTCCACTTCCACCAGGCGTTCAGTTTCTCCGGCCAGGGACATCATGCTGGGACAATCCACACTGTGGATCGATACCCCCCGGCCGCGGGTGATGTAGCCGATAATCGTATCCCCCGGCACCGGATTGCAGCATTTGCCGATTCTCAGCATCATGTCATCGCCGAAGCTTTTCACCTTGATGCCGCCACGCCCCTGGCGCGGCGAGGGTTCGCTGACCTTGACCGTCGGCGCCTGTTTTGCGAATTCCTCCAGCGTTTCTTTCGGCAACAGCTTGTCCACCACATTGCGGACCGAGGTTTTGCCGTACCCGATGCCCATGAACAGGTTGTCCAGAGTATTGAACCCGGCGGCGTGAATGGCCTCGTCCAGGTTTTTTCCCTTTAAAACCTCGGACGGGTTGAAACCGTATTTGCGGATTTCGGTCTCCAGGATTTCCCGGCCCAGCTCCCGGCTCTTCCCCCTCTCGCGGTGGTTGATGTAGTGAATGATTTTGCTCCGCGCCTTCGAGGTTTTGACGAACGACAACCAGTCGCGGCTGGGATGTTTCTGTTTGGACGTGAGGATTGCGATCCGGTCGCCGTTTTTCAACTTGTATTTCAGGTTGACGATTTTGCCGTTGACCTTGGCCGCCAGACAGTGGTTGCCGATGTCGGTGTGCACCTGGTAGGCGAAATCCACCGGCGTCGCCCCGCGCGGCAGGGCGATGACATCCCCCTGCGGGGTGAACACGTAAACCTCCTGGAAATACAAATCCACCTTGAAGGCGTTGAGGAAGTCTTTCGGGTTTTTGATCTCCGACTGCGCCTCGAGAAGATGCCGCACCCAGGCCAGATGATCGTCCTTCTTTTTGGACTTTTCATCGCCGTCCTTGTACTGCCAATGCGCCGCGATGCCCTCTTCCGCCACCTTGTGCATCTCCTTACTGCGAATCTGCACCTCTACCCGCTGGCCGTTGGGACCGTTTACGGTGGTGTGCAGAGACTGGTACATGTTGGGTTTGGGCATGGCGATGTAGTCCTTGAACTTTCCCGGAATGGGACGCCACAGCGAATGCACCAGACCCAATATGGCATAACAATCCTTGACCGAATCGGTGATCACCCGGACGCCGATCAGATCGTACACGTCCTCCAGGTCGATCTGCTGGAGCATCATTTTTTTGTAGATACTGTAGTAATGCTTGGACCGCCCGGACACCACGCCTTCGACCTGCGCCGCAGCCAGCTCCTCTTCCACCGCCTCGCACACCGTTTGCACCAGCGCGCCGCGCTCTTCTTGATCCTGGCTCATCCGGTCCACGATGGATTTGTATTTATCGGGGCGGACGTACTGGAACGACCCGTCTTCCAGCTCCGCTTTCAACCAGCCGATGCCCAGGCGGTTGGCAATCGGGGCGTAGATATCCAGGGTTTCCTTGGAAATACGGATCTGCTGCTGGGAGGAAAGCGATTCCAGGGTCTGCAGGTTGTGGGCGCGGTCCGCCAGCTTGATCAGGACGACGCGAATGTCATGGGCCATCGCCAGGATCATCTTCCGGTAGTTTTCCGCCTGCTTTTCTTCCCAACTGGCAAACTTGACCTGGCTGATCTTGGTGACGCCGTCGACCATGTGATAAATCTCATCGCCGAACAGTTGTTTGATTTCATCAGCCGTCGCCAGCGTGTCCTCCAGCGTGTCGTGAAGGAGTCCCGCCGCCACGGTTTTTTCGTCCATCTTCAACCGCGTCAGGTTGTAGGCCACTTCCACCGGGTGGGACAGGTAGGCCTCTCCCGATTGACGGCTCTGGCCACGGTGCGCTTTCGCGGAAAAGACGTAGGCATCCAGAATGATGTCGACATCCGCTTCCGGATGGTAGGCTAAAACCGCATCGGTGATTTCTTTGAGCTCACGCATGGTAAAAGAGTTCCCGCTAACTATGAAATTTTCGGGGATCGGGGCACCGGGCCTTTATTATCAAACCCCTTATATTTTATAGATTTAACCCCATTGAAAGCATATTCCGAACGGGGCCGGGTGTCAATTTACTTTTATCCTCCGGCGGTTTCTGTGTAGGATGTGGGGCCGGCGGCCCGGTACGGACGCCTCATCGATCAACCTCCCCTGCCATGAATCGTTCATGCAAACAACGGAAAAAACACAGCATAGCCGGTCCCTAAAGGATTCCATCCAGTACATCAAAGGCGTCGGTCCCAAGCGCGCGTTACTGCTTCACAAACTGGGATTGGAAACGGTGGAGGACTGCCTTTATTTCATCCCCCGCCGCTACGAGGACCGGAGCCGCGTCAAAAAAATCGGCGCGCTGGTGGAAGGCGAACAGGTCACCTTCCAGGGAAAAGTTGCCGACGTCAACATTCTGCATCTGAGACGCCGAAGAAAAATCCTCGAAGTGACCGTGCAGGACGACACCGGAACCGTCTGCGCGAAGTGGTTCAAGTTCAACGAAAAATATATGAAAGAACGCTACACCGTCGGACGCCCCCTGGTGGTGTCCGGCAAGCCCAGCTTCAACCGGTACCAGGGCGAGGGCTTGGAAATCATCCACCCGGACGTGGACCTGGGCTCGGAAGAGGGGTCCGACCCACTGGACATCGGAAACATCATCCCCATCTACCACACCACCGAGGGCCTGTATCAAAAGTCCCTGCGCGCCATCATGAAAACCCTGGTGGAAGGTTACGCGCATTTACTGGACGAGTTTCTGCCGGCAGACATCCGGCGGCGCAACCACCTGCCGGAACGGGGCACCGCCTTCAGCGAAACGCATTTCCCGCCGCTGGGCACCCAGGAAAACCTGCTGAAACAATTCCGCACCGAAGCGCAGGTCCGGCTGGTGTTCGAGGAGTTGTTTCTCCTGCAGCTCGGTCTGGCGTTCAAACGCAAACACACGCAGGAGGAGGAACCGGGCACGCCGTTCAAAACCCGCGGCGATACCATCCACCGCTTCATCCGGCTCATGCAATTTGAATTGACCGGCGCCCAGATCAAGGTGCTGGGCCACATCATGGACGATCTGGAGCGGAGCCGCCCGATGAACCGCCTGCTCCACGGCGACGTCGGCAGCGGCAAAACCATTGTCGCCCTCATCACCCTGCTCACCGCGGTGGACAACGGCATGCAGGGGGCGTTGATGGCGCCGACCGAACTGCTCGCGGAACAGCATTACCTGAACATCCAGCCCTATTGCGAAGCCCTGGGCATCCGCATGCAACTGATGACCAGTGCCATGACCTCCAAAGAAAAGAAAACGGTTCTTGAAAATATCCGTGAGGGGACCACGCACATCGCCGTGGGCACCCATGCGCTGATTCAGAAAGGCGTCGAATTTAAAAACCTGGGCCTCGCCGTCATCGACGAACAACACCGCTTCGGCGTCCTGCAACGGGAAGCGATCAGCAAAAAAGGCGTCTACCCGCACGTGCTGGTGATGACCGCCACACCCATCCCGCGCTCGCTGGCCATGACGCTGTACGGCGACATGGATGTCTCGGTGCTCGACGAAATGCCTCCGGGCCGCCAACCCATCCAGACCAAGCGCTATTACGAAAGCCAGCGCGACAAGGCTTACGCCTTTCTGAAAAAAGAAATCGGCAAAGGACGCCAAGCCTATGTCGTCTGCCCGCTGATCGAAGAGTCGGACACCCAAGACCTGAAAACGGTGCTGGAAGTGTATGACGATTTACAAAAAAGATTCCCGGATGTCGCGGTCGCTTTGATCCACGGCAAACTCAAGAAAGAGGAGCGCCAACGCATCATGGCCGATTTCAAGGCTGGGAAGGCGGACATCCTGGTGGCCACCACCGTCATCGAAGTGGGCATCGACGTGGCCAACGCCACGGTGATGCTGATCGAACACGCCGAGCGGTTCGGTTTGGCGCAACTGCACCAACTGCGGGGCCGCGTCGGGCGGGGTCCACACAGCTCGTACTGCCTGTTAGTCGCCTATCCGCCGCTGACCGAGGACGGCAAATTGCGCGTCAAAGCCCTGATGGATTCCTGCGACGGATTCAAAATCGCCGAGCAGGATCTGCAGATTCGCGGTCCCGGCGATTTCATGGGGACGCGCCAGTCCGGCATGCCGTCGCTGGTGTTCGCCGACCTCATCCGCGACATCAAAATCATCGAGACCACGCGCAAGGAAGCTTTCGCGCTGATCGACCGCGATCCTAAACTCGAAGACCCCGCACATCAGAACCTGAAACAGGCGTTCCAACAATACCTGGGCGACCGCCTGGACTTCATGGATATTCTTTAACCAGACAAAGCAACCCAAAACCCAGATTCTTCGTCGCCTAAGCTCCTCAGAATGACAACTTTAACCTTGGACTTGTCATCCTG
>CAYPKH010000025.1:0-11115 GCA_964411245.1 uncultured Nitrospina sp. | reverse complement strand
ACCAGCAGGCGCGGTTCAAATCCATCCTCCAGGAAACCCTGTTTGGCCCGACCTTCAAGAACCTGATCCGCGCCCAGTTTCACCGGTTCAGCCGCGAGAGCGGATTTACGAAAACCAAATTGGAGCGGTTCCAAGTTTTTTTGGATCAATTGGCGCAAAGCCGGAAACCGTTCGACCTGTACAGCCGCCTCCTCAAATACAATGCGCCCGATCGCCAGATTCAATCCGAAATGAGAAGCTACTTTAAAACGTTGATCCGCAATAAGAAGTGGCTGTCAGACAAAACCAATTCCCGGACCATTTCGCTGTTTGCCCGGAATTTCATCACCTGCGCCCAGTTGAAAAAGGAAATGGAATTGTTTTCCCTGGCGAAAGAGAAAAATCAGAAGGGATTCATCGACACCCTGATCGAATTTCAAATATTCAATAAGCAAAATTCGGTAACCCTGGAAGGTTCGGGAAAAAACCCGAAAACCCTGAAGATCGTTCAGGTCCGGCCCGCCGAATTCGATATCTATCAAAAAGGGCGGCGGGAATGTTCCATCAACTTCGTCAACTCGGACCGGCCGCCCCAACCGGATTTCGTGGAGCCTCTTGAAAAACCCTTCATGGGGGTCACTTATCTTGGGGTGGGTTCGGGATTTTCCCACAAAAGGAGAAACAGTTGCCTGGTCATCTGGTCGGAAGGCCAAGGCATCATGGTCGATGCCTTCAGTGAGAATAATGTGTCTACCTTGAGGTATGGGATCACCGACAAGGACATCAGCTATTTCATTCTGTCCCATGTTCATTCGGATCACGATTCCGGATTGATTGAAAAAATCCTTTCGGGCCAGCGGATCCAATTGATCACCACCCGCATCATTTTCGAGAGTTTCCTGAGAAAGGTTCAGGCCATCAGCCGGTTCCCTCAGGATGTGTTGGAGGAGTTTGTAGATTTTCTGGAGGTGGAGGTGGGCGAGGAGTTCAAACTGCCCGGCTTCAAGCACACCTACCTGCAATTCGATTACTCGCTTCATTCCATTCCCACCGGACGGTTCAAGGTGATCTACCGGCCTCCCGGGGGCAAAGAAAAATCCATCAGCCATTCCGGCGACACCAAGTACGACGTGGACCTGACCTACCGGTGGTGGAAAATGGGGAATTTCTCACGCCAGCGGAGAGATTCGGTTCTGGGTTTTGTCTGGGATGCGGATTTGATCATTCAGGAAGTCGGGGGAGGTAACCTGCATACCGAGCTGGGTTCTCTCACTCACTTCGATTCGGCCCTGGCCCAAAAGGTGGTGCTGGTTCACCAGCATAAGGAACCCTTCAACCATCCGTACTTCCGTTTTGCCCGTGAGGGGGAGACCGATGTGCTGATCAAAAACCGGAAGTCCCAGGCGCGGACCAAGGTGAATCTGGTCAATGATGTAGTGTTGTTCAAGGAGCTCAAGAAATCCCAGCTGGCAAGAATTGTGAAAGAGTCGAAAATCCAGAAACTCAAACCCGGGGAAACGGTTTTTTCCAAAAATGACATCGGGAACGCGTTTTTCGTGATATTGAATGGTTTTGCGGAAATCTGCATCAATAAACATCATTCAGTCGTCTACGAGAAGGGAATGTTTTTCGGGGAGCTGGCGATTTCCACCCCCAACCCCCTCCGCCGGGTCACTGTCAAGGCCCTGTCCGACCTGACCCTTCTGAGAATCCCCAAAAAATTCTACCAGCAATCCAGCCTGCCTCAGATTATCGACGAGTTTTACCACTTAGGCAATTATTTCAATAACATAATACGGCCCGGCCTGATCGCCTCGCTCGGTTTCGGGGAATTGCGTCACTGGAGCAAAAATGAACCTATATTTTCGCGGGAAACCCAGAAGGACCAGGTTTTCGTCATAATTTCGGGGGAAGTAAAAATTTCTCAACAAGGCACAAAAAACGTTGCTTTTCTGTCAAGTGGCGATATTATGGGGGAAATTCCAGATTGGAAACACATTCCTTGGGCGGCTCGAGCCACCGCCCACTCCGATAAGGTGTTGGCGGTGGGCATTCGCTCGCGCGAGTTGAGCAAGCTTTTTCGGCTTTACCCGGCTTTTTACGGTACGGTTTTCAAAAAAATGGAGCGGTTGCAATCTGCATTATAATAACGACCCTCCGCCGGATTTTGGAATAAGTCCAGTCAACGAATCTTTGTACACATGCACATTTAAAGATTTAATTTAGGTACCGTTCTTTAAATTGTTATCATTGCGCTTTTGGGCTATGCAGAGTGGTTTCCGGCTCTGTGGTGGAGAGGCATGAAATCGTACAAAGTGGAACAGATCAGAAACGTGGCGTTCGTCGGCCATGCCGGGGCCGGCAAAACTTCTATCGTTGAAAGCCTGTTGTATTTATCCGGCGTGTCCGATCGCTTGGGAAAAGTAGGCGACAACTCCTCCATCATGGATTATGATCCGGACGAAGTCCGGCGCGGCCACTCCATCAACGCTTCATTCGCCGTCAGCGAATGGCAAAAACACAAATTCAACATTCTGGATACTCCCGGCAACGGCAACTTTATCGCCGATACGCCTGGCTGCATCCGAGTGTCGGACGGCGTGGTGGTCGTCATTGCCGCCGATGCCGGCATCCAGTTCTACACCGAAAAAGTCTGGCAATGGGCGGATGACAGTTCGCTCAAGCGGATCGTGTTCATCAACAAAATGGACAGCGAGCAGGCCTCCATTCAATCCATCCTGGAATCCCTGAAAAAGAAATTCAAGGCGAGACCCTGCCTGCTGCATGTTCCCGTCGGCAGTGGCGAGAAATTTTCCGGCGTTGTGGATCTGGTGGAAAATAAATACTACGCCTATGAAAAAGACGGCAAAGGGTCCGGCAGCGCCTCCGACATCCCCGACGAGGTGAAAGACGAAGTGGAAAACCGGCGCGCCGAACTGGTCGAAGCGGTGGCTGAAGCCGATGACAAATTGATCGAATCCTATCTGGAAAACGGAGAATTGACCGACCAGGAATTTGACACGGGCCTCAAAAAGGGGGTCGAGAGCGGTCTACTGGTGCCTGTGATTCTGGGGTCCGGGCTTCATAACATCGGCACCGATCGGCTGATGAAGGCGATGGTCGACTTTTTGCCTTCGCCCGACAAAAGCCCGGCCCAGATGGGAAAATCCCTGAACGGCGACGACCTCGTGGAAGTGACGGCCGACGGCAACGGGATGTTTGCCAGTCTCGTGTTCAAAACCATCGCCGACCCTTATGCCGGAAAATTGACCTTGTTCCGGGTTTACTCCGGTTCGCTGAAACCGGACACTACCGTCTACAACGCCACCCATGAAACCGATGAACGGGTCGGACAGCTGTTCGCCCTTCAGGGCAAGAAGCAGGTCCCGATGACGGAAATCATTGCGGGCGATATGGGCACCGTCGCCAAGCTCAAGGTCACCACCACTGGCGACACGTTGACGGTCAAGGGCAAAGGGGTTCAATTCGATCCGATCATTTTTCCCAATCCGGTACTGGCCCGGGCCATGGTGCCCAAAACGCGGGCCGACGAGGAAAAAATCAGCAACTCCCTTCACCGCTTGGTGGAGGAGGACCCGACTTTGAAAGTGGAGCGGGATGCACAAACCCACGAGCTCTTGGTCTCCGGGATGGGCACCGAGCACCTCGATGTCATCATCGAACGCCTGAAGCGGCGGTTTGGGGTGGAAGTTGACGTGAAACCTCCCAAGATACCGTACCGCGAAACCATACGTGGAAAAACCAAAGTTCAGGGCAAGCATAAAAAACAATCCGGCGGCCGCGGACAATTCGGCGATACCTGGCTGGAAATATCGCCGCTGGCTAGGGGACGGGGCTTTGAATTCGAAAACCGGATCGTCGGCGGCGCCATTCCCAAGACCTATATCCCGGCGGTGGAAAAAGGCGTTCATGAAGCAATGGCCCAGGGCATTTTGGCGAGCTTTCCCATGGTTGACGTGAAAGTGGCGCTGTATGACGGTTCCTACCATGACGTGGACTCCTCCGAATTGGCCTTTAAGATTGCCGGATCGATCGGTTTCAAAAAGGGGGTGCTGGACTGCAAGCCGATTCTGCTGGAGCCGATCATGACCCTGGAGGTGGTGGTTGCCAGCGAATTTGTGGGAGACGTCATTGGGGACCTCAACTCCAAGCGCGGGAAAATTCTCGGCGTCGATGCCAACGATGACAACCAGAATGTCCGCGCCCATGTCCCCATGGCTTCCATTTTGAACTATGCTCCCGAACTTCGAGCATTAACCAGCGGACGAGGGATATTTGTGCTGGAATTCGATCATTATGATGTCGTGCCAGAACACCTCACCGCGAAAATCATAGAACAGGCGAAACAAGAGGCGAAACAAGAAGAAGATTAACCTTTCCCACCGAGGTGCTTATGACAAAGGGATCGGAAGTAGGTACCATCGTAAAATCGGATATTGTAGACCGGGTTTATGAACGGGTCGGTTTTACCCGGCAGGAAGCCGCCGCGGCGGTGGATGTGGTGTTGGAGGAAATCAAAGCCGTTCTGAGTAAAGGAGAAAATGTCCGTATCGTCGGATTTGCCAGTTTCAATCTGAGGGATAAAAAAGCCCGGAATGCCCGAAATCCCCGGACCGGCGAACCTATCATCATCAAACCCAGGCGGGTACTCACGTTTAAACCCAGCAAGCATTTGCTGGAGTCAACCAACAGCCAGGCTTATGAGTCAACCCATACCGGATAAGCTGTTTTTTAAGATTGGGGAAGTGGCGGGGATCGCCGAGGTCGAACAGCACGTCCTCCGGTACTGGGAGGACGAGTTCGACGTCCTCAAGCCCAATAAAAATAAGTCGGGCCAGAGGTTGTATCAGAAAAAAGATATCGACCAGGTTCTGGAAATCAAACAATTGCTGTATACGGACAAGTTCACCATCGCGGGCGCCAAAAAAAAATTAAAACAAAAACGGTCCAACGATGGAAGCTCCCAGATGAATTTCGGGTTTAACCGGGAAGCGCTGGCGGACTGGAAAAAGAAAGCCACGCAGGATTTACAATCGATATTGAACATCCTGGACCAGAATTCAAAATAAACCCCTTCCTTGAGAATGAAGGCCTACTTGTCCCATGTTTGGGTCTGCCTGCCGATGGTCCTGGTTTTGGAATGGTGTTTGGGGTTTTCTCTCCTGTGGTCCCAAGTTCCTCAGAATGACTCCGTCGAGGTTTTGGAGCCCATTGAGGTGACGGCGACGCGTTCCGCCAAACCCCTTCAAAACATCCCCAACGCGGTGGCCCGCATTGAAAAAGAAGACATCCAAACAGGACAACCCACTCTGACTTTGGACGAATCTCTATCCACCCTTCCAGGATTATTTTTTCAAAATCCTTATAAT
Source organism: uncultured Nitrospina sp. (assembly GCA_964411245.1). Lineage (GTDB taxonomy): Bacteria > Nitrospinota > Nitrospinia > Nitrospinales > Nitrospinaceae > SZUA-226. Next base: position 5,746 of record CAYPKH010000025.1, on the reverse strand, counting down.
TTTGCGCAAGGCCTTCGATTATCGATCCGCGGGTTCGGGGCTCGTTCGCCTTTCGGGGTCCGTGGCATTAAAATCCTGGTGGACGAAATACCCCAAACCCTGCCGGACGGGATCAGCCAGTTGGATGCGGTCGATCCCGGCATCATCGACCATATCGAAGTTCTTCGCGGGCCCTCGGCCTCTCTTTACGGAAACGCTTCAGGGGGAGTGATTTCCATCGCCACCGAAGGCGGTCCCAGGGAACCCTTCGAAAGTGTATCCAAAATAGTAACGGGTTCATTTGGCTTGCTCAAAACCCAGTTAAAACTGGGTGGCCGTACCGCTCGTTCCGATTATCGAGTTTTCGGATCCCGTTTGGAGTTGAATGGTTACCGGGAGCATAATGTTACCGAAAAACTGCTGTTTCAAACCAAATTCAACTGGCAGGGCCGGAACCGGTCCGAAACCCTGGTGACCGTCCAAAAATTTCATTCGCCTCGGGCGGAAGATCCCGGAGGATTGACCGCGCTCCAGGCCGCCACTAATCCACGCCAGGCCCATCCTCAAAATGTACTGTTTGATGTGGGCGAGGAGGTCGATCAGGAAACGGTGGGTTGGCGATGGCGGCAACCTCTCGGGCCAAAGCAGGACCTGACCTTGACCGCCCATGTGATCCACCGCGATTTTTCCAACCGTCTTCCCTTTGTTTCCGGCGGCCAGGTGGAATTTGAGCGCTGGGCGCCCGGCGTGTCCCTGAAATACATTAACAACCATCCTGTTTTCAAAAAATCCAACCGGTGGATCACCGGCCTCGATTTTCTCTATCAGAATGACGACCGGCAACGCTTTAACAATAATTCCGGTGCTCGAGGGGCGAAGACGTTAAATCAACGCGAAATTGTGGACAGTCTGGGGATTTATTTCCGGGACGAAATGATTTTATCGGATCATTGGGACCTGACGGGCGGGGCGCGGTACGACCGAATCCACTACCGGGTGAACGATTCGTTTTTTGCCGACGGAGACCAGTCCGGTTCCCAGACTCTGACCCAGGGCAGTGGAACTTTGGGTGTGCTGTATCACGTCGCTCCGGGGCACCGGGTTTACCTGAACGGTTCCACGGTCTTTGAAACCCCGACCACCACGGAATTGATCAACAATCCAACAGGGACCGGAGGATTCAATCCGAATCTCAAACCACAGACCTCTTACAGCATTGAGCTGGGCATTAAGGGGAACCCCGCAATCGAGTATGAGCTGGCTTTGTTTTTTATTCGGACCGAGGATGAGATCACTCCCTTTGAGCTGGCTCCCTTTCCCGGAAGGACATTTTTCCGCAATTCCGGCATATCCGAGCGCAAAGGAGTGGAAGCCTGGATCCGGTGGCGTCCCCACAGGAATTGGCGGGGAACGGTTTCTTACACGTATTCGGATTTTAAGTTCAAAGAGTTTGCGATAGGTGGAGTAGATTTCAAGGGCAACCGCCTTCCGGGAATACCCGCCCAACGGGCCGCAGGTCAAATCCAATACCGGCATCCTGAGGGATGGTTCGGAAATTTGCAGGCCGAGCATGTCGGACGGTTTTACGTGAACAATGAAAACACAGCTGAAAACGCCGCCTATACCAGCATCCGCCTGGCGCTGGGAATGGAAAAGCGATGGCGTTCGGTTGGCGCGTCCATTTTTTTAGGGATAAATAATTTGCTGGATGAAAACTACAATGCCAATACCCGGATCAACGCCGCGGGCGGGAGGTATTTTGAGCCGGCACCCCCGTTCAACCTGTTTGCGGGAGTTTCCCTGAGCTGGATTCCTTTCCAATAAGGGTATCCACGTTTAATTTATTTGTGACCCCTCCCTCGAATTTGCTAATTTGAAGGAGAAGTGGAATTTCCGGAAGGGAAAGGGTTTCTTTATGAAGAATAAATACCTTGGATTGGTTCTGATTTTGCTGATGGCTGGAATCATTTCTCCGCTGGGAAAAGATGGAGTTCAGGCCAGCCACATGGGAATCCCCGGGGAGGACCACCATGGGGGAAAACGTCCCCTGTACGTGTATCCAGGCAATTACCGGGAGGAGGTCAACCGCCTCAAGGACCGATTCCAGCAGGCCTACGGTTATGCCCTGATGGACATGGACGAACAATGGCGTCCGGAAGAGATCGAAAAACTGCATGCCGCGTTCACCCGCCTGCCCGAAAGTTTTTTCCGCATTGCCGGTTTGAAGGGTTTTTACCGGGCCGCCCGGTTGCAGGTCAAAAACCAGGGGCCCGTGCCTCCGGAAATCCTGGACACCTCAGGCGTTCCCGCCGCCACCTTTCCCCGGTTCACTTCGGTCAACCGCCGGGCTCATCAGAGCTACCGGGTGATGTTGGCGGATGAGCCGCTCCGTATCGAATTTTACAATCCTGTCTTTTATGAAAGCCCGGAGGATTTTGCCAATATCGTGCATCACGAAATGGCGCACGTCTACGACTTGGCGCATGGATTCCTGACGTTTCAAAACGAGTGGCTGGCCCTGGCCGGGTTCCGCATCCTTCACTTGCCGGCCCTGGACGGCAAACTGGACAGCGATTTTCTGTACACGCTGGTCAGCGATCCCGGAATTCTCAACTACGGTCCCGTGTCCGGTCGCCATCTGCCGACCTATTCCCGGGAAAATCCGCAGGAGGATTTCGCCAATTCGGTCGCCGCGTATATTCATTATCCCTATTTCCAATACACGCACCCCAATCGTTATCAATATCTGAAGCAACATGTTTTTCAGGGTAAGGAATATTTTAAGGAGATAGAAGGCGATTATGTGTCCATCATGAGGGATCAGCTCGAACAGGCGCTTGCCGGGCGGAATTGGGAGCGGATGATGCACCTCGTGAGGGAGCAGAGTCGGTTTCTGAGCGAGGCGGTGGAGACGCAATGGGTGGAGGCCTTGCGGCAGGTGATCGATCAGAAAATTTCCGGCGAGGCCGATTTGCAACTCGCCATCGCAAGCTGTTATCTGATTCATCCGAAAGCGCTGGGGTTGCGGAGGAATCTGCTGGCCGCCCGCCGCATTCAACTGGCCCGTGTGTTCAGGGATTCCCGGTGTCGGCGTATGGCAGGAAAGTCGTTTGAAGGGGACCAGGCGCAATGGTCGATGGCGCATCTGCATTTTTACCGCGAGCAGGGAGAAGCGAAGGTCCAGTTTCTCGACCCGGTGGCCCTCACCGCCCACGCTCGCGGGTATGAGACTCGTTACCGCTGGCGGCTTTCGATCACCTCTCCGCGGTCGCGCGTCATTTCCCAGGGAGAATCCGCCGGTTCGCAATCCCCCAACGGGGCATTCAAAATCGATCTCGAAACAACCGCCAAAGGGCGGTATGTCCTGCCCAAGAGCCGGGTGCTGATCCTTGAGGTGAGTGCGTTGCGGGTCCATCCGCAAACCGCCAAGACCCTCGAATCTCCGTGGACCCCGATCCGCTTTGTGGTGCAACCGGGGTTCGAATATCTGGGGCCGGCGCAAGTGTCCTTCCAGATCGTCTACCCTCCCTCCTGGAAATCGAGGGAGTGATTTTACTTTTTGAGATTGCGGACCAGGCGAACCGCCATGTTCAGGTTGGCATACTGGGAAGGCCAGACTTTCATTCCGTCTTCGTATTGAATCACCAGGGAGGACGAATCCTTGACGTCCTCCGTCCAGGTGGCGCCGGCGCTGCCCGGCTCGAAAATGGGGTCGAGGTAGATGTCGTCTCCATACTTGTCTTGGTTGATTTTGTCCAGGTCGAACAGGCTGTAGGCTTCGTCCTCGTAGGGAAACCGCCAGTCCTCAAACCCGCCGAGTCTTTCCAGGTTCACGATCTGCATGTATTCGTGGCCGGTAAACCAGTTTTTCCACTTCTTGGTGTCCTGGAAGGAGTCGGTTTTTTTCCACATCAGGTGGGTTTGGGTATCGGTGATCGTGCCGTTGCCGTTGTCGATATACCGTGCATTTTCGGTCATGGTGCGACGTTGCCTGTTTAGAGGGAATCCAGATAGTTGTTCATGACCAGTCCTACAAGGCGGATGTCCAAATGCAGGGTTCCGGTTGCTGTTGAGTCTCTATTATACTTATTTTGGATACAAACTATAAGGGGAGGGGATAAAAAAAAAATTCGTGGGAATCAGCCCGCGCTCTTGAGGTTCTTCGGGGAGCGGCCCACGTGGGTGGTGGCCGAAGGGTCTGGAAATTCAAGGGTGAAAATGCTTCCCTTGGGCTCGTTGGACCGCACATGGATGACCCCGTGGTGGTCGTTGATGATCCGCGTGACGATTGCCAGACCCAGACCGGTGCCTCTTTTTTTGGTCGTGAAATGCGGTAAAAACAGCTTTTCCCGATCCGTGGGATGGACGCCCACCCCGTTGTCCGAAAAATCGATCTTCACCCGCTTGGCCTGGGGGTCCAAATAGGTGGTGATTCCGATCTGGCCGTTGGTGTCCAGCGCATCAAGAGCGTTATCGAACAGGTTGATGAACACCCGCCGTATCTGCTCGGGATCGATGTACAGAAGGTTGACGTTGGGGTCCAGGTTTTTGGTGATGGTTACGTCCTTCTCATGGTTGGAGTACAGGCGGGACACATCGTCGATGATTGTGTGAATCGAATACAGTTTGGGATGGGGCGTGGGCATGCGCGAAAACCGGAGAAACGCGTTCAGCAAATCCTTCATGCCTTCCACTTCCTCGGTGATGATCCGGATGCTTTCGTCGAACACCTTGGCGAACGACTTTTTGTCTTCATAATATTTTTTGCGCAGGCGCTGGGCGTTCAGCTGGATCGGCGTCAGTGGATTTTTGATTTCGTGGGCGATGCCCTGGGCGACTTCCTGCCAGGCGGCGATCTTCTGGGCCTTGATGAGCTGGGTCACGTCTTCGAATACCAGCAGGAGGCTTAGGTATCTATTGCGGTCGTCCCGCATAATTTTAATGTTGGCCAGCAGGATTAGGTGGTTTTCGCCGACGGTCATCTCCACCTGTTCCTCGTAGTTTTCCTTCCGTTCCTCATTCATCTTTTTGATCATGTTGCGGATCGGTTCGTGGAAGGAGGGATCGAACGCATCTTTGTAGTTGCTGCCGACGATTTCCTTGTCGTCCGCTTCCAACAGGCGTTTGGCGGCCTTGTTGAGGGTGGTGATCCGGCCTTTCTTGTCGATGGAGATCACCCCGGCGCCGATGTTCTCGAGGATGGTTTCGGTGTAATACCGGCGGCGGTCCAGCTCGATGTTGGTAATCTGAAGATCTTCATGGGCCTCTTCCAGCGTTTTGCGGCTGGTTTTGAGCTGGTCGGTCATGGTGTTGAAGGAATCGACCAGCATACCGATTTCATCACCGGTATCGAGGTTGACCTTGACGTTGAGGTCGCCCTCGGCCACCCGCCGCGTTGCCGCCGCCAACTGCTGGATGGGCACGGTGATGCCCCGCGCCATGTAGAACCCGAGCCAGACTGCCGAGAACAGAATGAGGAGCGTTATCAGAATGAAGGTGATGTAGTAATTGGCGCTCACCGGGAGCTTGAGAAAACTCTGTTTTTTGTAGTCTTCAAATGTATTGCGGATGCCTTCAATTTTGATGATAGTGCTTTTCGGGATTTTGGACAACGTCAGAATATAGCCCCAAATGGAGGGTTGGCCCTCCACCATCTGCTTCAGCGGAAGCACCACCACCAGGTAATTGCCCTTGGTCTGGGACCGCATCTCGTCGGAGGACTCGTTTTCCATACTTTCGCGGATCAGGTCGGCGTAATCCAGATTGG
>CAYPKH010000024.1:0-11166 GCA_964411245.1 uncultured Nitrospina sp. | reverse complement strand
ATGATGTGGGTTGCAGGATTCGGTATTAGCCCTTTGCGTGTGGAGGCACTCCACCAGCGTGACGCTGGACCCAGCTTGTGAAAGTTTGGATTGCGCCCGATGATGTGGGTTGCAGGATTCGGTGTTAGCCGTTTGCGTCTGGAGGCACTCCAGGTGGCGGTCGGTGATGATGCGGCACAGTTCACCGAACCCTTTCAGATTTTTAGCTAATAGGACAGCGCGTTGTGGGGACATGAGATCCGCTGTCTCCGGTTGATCCACCTCTACGCCGAAGATGGGACGGATACCGGCCTTGCGGGCGGCCTGCTGGAAGGGCACCGCGCCGTACAGGCCGTTGGTATCCGCGAGGGCCAGGGCGGCGGGGCCGGGCATGCGCCGGGCGGCCGCGACCAGGGCGTCGATGCCGTCGGCGCCGGCGAGAAAAGAATAGTGGCTGTGGCAGTTCAGATGGATGAACACAATAGCGAATAAAAAGCGAAAATAAGGATCAAAAAAAATGCGGTTCACGAATGGATTGAATTAGTGTTATAGTAATCAAACTTGCCGTGGCAAGTCAAGCACCCCTTCACGATGCCATCCGAACGGTTCCGTCCAGGGAACCACAAGCGAGAAAAAATATTGACAAATAAGGAATAAGCGTTTAAGTTAAGAGAGAACCCCAAGAAGTAATGCTTCCTAAAGCCTCTGAAATCAATCAAATATCCAGAAAATTCTGCGAAATGGTTTGAGATAGACAGAGTCTCTTTGGGGGATTCTGAGACATCTTCAACAACCCACTTCAATTAGATAAGCAAAAACAGAGCACCTGAAGAGCAACCAGCAACCACAATCCATCCAGCTAACCTTTTACCCAACCACCACACATGAGTGAGACAACGCAACCACCCACAACCAACATTGAGGAATTAAAGGCAAAGACCATCTCCGACCTGACCAATATTGCCAAGACCCTTAAAATTCAAGGTCATAGCAGTTTGAAGAAGCAGGATTTGATTTTCAAGATACTCCAGGCCCAGATCGAAAAAGACGGTCTGATGTTCGGCCAGGGGGTCCTGGAAATCCTGCCGGACGGCTTTGGATTTCTGCGCGCGCCGACCTATAACTATCTGCCGGGACCGGACGACATTTATGTTTCGCCCTCGCAGATACGCCGTTTCGACATGCATACCGGGGACACGATCTCCGGCCAGATTCGCCCGCCCAAGGAAAACGAGCGGTATTTCGCGTTGTTGAAGGTGGAGGCCATCAACTTTGAAAATCCGGACAAGACCAAGGACAAGATTCTGTTTGACAACCTGACGCCGTTGTATCCCGATGAACGCCTGCGTCTGGAAACGCCGAACGGCAAGGATTACAGCGCGCGCATCATGGATTTGATGACGCCGATCGGCAAAGGCCAGCGTGGCCTGATCGTGGCGCCGCCGCGGACCGGTAAAACCATGCTGTTGCAATCGATCGCCAACAGCATCAGCACCAATTACCCTGAGGTGGTTCTCATTGTGTTGTTGATTGACGAGCGTCCCGAAGAAGTGACGGACATGCAACGGTCAGTGCGGGGCGAAACTATCAGCTCCACCTTTGACGAGCCGGCTCAGCGCCACGTCCAGGTCGCCGAAATGGTGATCGAGAAGGCCAAGCGGCTAGTCGAGCACAAGAAAGACGTGGTGATCCTGCTGGACAGCATCACCCGCCTGGCACGGGCCTACAACGCCATCGTACCGCCCAGCGGCAAGGTGCTTTCCGGCGGTGTCGATTCCAATGCCCTGCAGAGACCCAAGCGGTTCTTCGGCGCCGCCCGGAATCTGGAGGAAGGTGGCAGCCTGACCATTATCGCCACCGCGCTGGTGGATACCGGAAGCCGCATGGATGACGTCATCTTTGAGGAGTTCAAGGGCACCGGCAACTTGGAAATCGTGCTCGACCGGAAGCTCGCGGACAAGCGGACTTTCCCGTCGATCGATATCAACCGGTCCGGCACCCGGAAAGAGGAGTTGCTTATAGAAGAGGAGGAACTGCAACGGATCTGGTTGCTTAGAAAAGTTTTGATCCCTATGGGCATCCATGATACGATGGAACTCCTCCTCCAGAGAATGAAGGAAACCAAGACCAACGCCGAGTTTATTCAATCGATGAACACCTGATATTTCAATGCTTTAGAGAGGTTCCAGCGGTCATGAAAGCTAAGATTCATCCGGAATATAACGAGACCACCTTTGTGTGCGCGTGCGGCAACAAAGTGGTGGTTCGATCCACCGTCAAGGACATGCACATTGAAATCTGCTCCGCCTGCCATCCGTTCTTCACCGGCAAGCAGAAGCTGGTGGACAGTGCCGGCCGGATCGAAAAATTCACCCGCAAATACAAGAAGGCCCAGGCGGCGAAAGAAGCCAAAGAGGCCCCGGCCCCGGCTCCCAATTAGCTTCCCCCCTTTCCCCTGTTTCGACACCCGCAGTCCCTTTTATTCACACGTACTTTAGATGACGGTTTCGTTCGACGAACCGGTGTTTCCCATGTTTGATCAATTGGATGAAATTGAAAAACGATACGAGGAGCTCAATCAATTGATGAGCGATCCCAAAACCATCCAGCGGCAGACGGAGTTCCAGAAGCTGGCCAAGGAGCAGTCCGAGATTGCCCAGGTCGTCAAGGAATACCGGGAATGGAAAAAGAACGCGCGTGAGTTGGAAGAGAATCAAAAAATCCTGGAAGAGGAACAGGACGCCGAACTGCGTGATCTGGCCCGGGAGGAGGTCGAAACCCTGCAACAGAAAAAAGAAAAGAATGAAACCCAGCTGAAATTTCTGCTTCTTCCCAAAGATCCGCGCGACGCCAAAAACATTATCATGGAAATCCGCGCGGGCACCGGGGGAGACGAGGCGGGTTTGTTCTGCGCCGATCTGTTTCGGATGTATTCGCGGTATGCGGAAGTCCTGAAATGGAAGATCGAGATCATAAGCAGTAGTGAAACCGGCGTCGGCGGATTCAAGGAAGTGATCTTAAATGTCCAGGGCAAGGGGGTGTTCAGCAAACTCAAGTATGAGGCGGGAACCCACCGGGTGCAACGCGTGCCGGCCACCGAAACGCAGGGGCGCATCCATACCTCGGCGGTGACGGTGGCGATTCTGCCCGAAGCGGAGGATGTGGATATCCAGATCAATCCGGCGGATTTGAAACTGGACGTCTACCGGTCATCCGGTCCCGGTGGCCAGAGCGTCAACACCACCGATTCGGCGGTACGCATCACCCACGTGCCCAGCGGGATCGTCGTCACCTGTCAGGATGAAAAGTCGCAACACAAAAACAAGGATAAGGCGATGAAGGTCCTTCGCGCCCGATTGTATGACGAGGAAGTACGCAAACAGCAGGCCGAGCTGGCGGCCAACCGCAAGCAACAGATCGGCAGCGGCGACCGGAGCGAACGCATACGAACCTATAATTTCCCGCAGGAGCGGGTGACGGATCACCGCATCGGCCTCACCCTCCATAAATTGTCGCAGATCATGGCAGGTGGCCTCGACGAGCTTCTGGAAAAACTGATCCTGCATTTTCAGGTCGAGGCTCTGAAAGGTAATCATAACTGAAAATATCCCCTAATCCTTTTCGGACAGCAAGCTGATGATGGACTCCCTCCACAAGACTTCCACCACTCTTCAGAACGCCCTTCGGGAGGCGAGGGGTTTGCTCTCCGCACAGGGCATCGAGTCATCGCAATTGGAAGCGGAACTGCTCCTGAGGCAGGTTCTGGATGTCCGGAAAGAAGACCTCATTCTTCATTCGGATGAGGCATTGACGGAACGGCAGGAAGAACAATTCCGGCAACTCGTGGAACGCCGTTGCCAAAAGGAACCGCTGGCCTATATCACCGGCCGCCGGGAGTTCTGGTCACTGGACTTCACCGTGAACCCGAACGTTTTGATCCCCCGGCCGGAAACGGAGGGGGTCATCGAGCGGATGCTGGAGCTGGCCGGAGGCGGGGCCCGTGACGCCGCCCTGCGTGTTCTGGACCTTGGAACCGGGTCGGGCATCCTCGCGGTGGTTGCCGCCATAGAGTTTCCGGAGGGCCGGGTGACGGCGGTGGATTGCTCGGCGGATGCCTTGGCCGTGGCGCGGGACAACGCGCTTCGGCATCAGGTGGCGGAGCGCATCGAATTTTTGCTGATGGATATGATGAAATCCTGGAATCTGAAAGACAGCGGTCCGTATGATTTTATTCTTTCCAATCCCCCTTACATTCCTTCCCAGGAAATGGGGCGCCTCATGCCCGACGTCCGCGATTACGAACCGCGGGCGGCGCTGGAGGGCGGGCCGGACGGCTTGGCCTGTTACCGGCCTCTCATTCCCAGTGCGTTCGATTATTTAAAACCGGGAGGTCATTTGATTGTCGAAGTGGGGGACGGCCAGGCCGAGCCTGTGGCGCAAAACCTTCAAGCTCACAGCGGGTTTGAGGAGATTAAAATCATTCAGGATTTGAGCGGAAAGGGCCGCGTGGTTTCCGCGAGGAGGGCGCATGGATAGAATCATCGTGGAAGGCGGCCACCGGTTGCAGGGCCAGGTCACCATCAGCGGCGCCAAGAACGCGGTTTTGCCGGTGCTGGCGGCGACGTTGCTGACCGCAGGGCGAAATGAAATCCGCAATGTGCCGGGGGTGCGTGACGTGACCACGATGCTCCGTCTCGTACAGGAGTTGGGCGCGGTGGGCGATCATATTAAAGGAGACCGCGTGACGCTGGACACCACCGGCGTCAACAACCCCGTTGCGCCGTACGATCTGGTGTCCACCATGCGCGCGTCGTGCCTCGTGCTGGGACCCTTGCTGGCGCGGCTGGGCGAGGCCAAAGTGTCCCTGCCTGGCGGGTGCGCCATCGGCGCGCGGCCGATCGATCTGCACATCAAGGGCCTGGAAGCGCTGGGAGCAGACATCACGCTGGAGAAGGGATATGTACACGGTACCGCCAAACAATTGAAAGGAACGCATCATATGTTCGATTCGGTGACGGTCACCGGCACCATGAACGTCATGATGGCGGCGGTTCTGGCCGAGGGAGAAACAATATTGGAAAATTGCGCGAGAGAACCGGAAGTGGGTTTTCTGGCCGAGGTGTTGAACCGTTCCGGCGCGAAGATTGAAGGCGCCGGGTCCGACAGGATCGTCATTCAGGGCGTGACGTCGCTCCAACCGATCGACTGCCGGATTCTGCCCGACCGGATCGAGGCGGCGACCTATATGATCGCCGCGGCGATCACCGGTGGCGATGTGGAAGTCCTGAATTGCGACCCGTCCCATCTGGAGGCCATTAACCTGAAGCTCCGCGAGGCCGGGGTCGGCCTTGAGGAAAGAGACAACTCTATTCGGGTTCAGGGTAATGGCGAATTGTTGCCGGTGCATGTCCGGACGCATCCTTATCCCGGTTTTGCCACCGATGTGCAGGCCCAGTTCATGACGCTGATGACCCTCGCCAAGGGCCGGAGCATGATCACCGAAACGGTGTTCGAAAACCGGTTCATGCACGTGGCGGAACTCAAGCGCATGGGCGCGGATATCGTCATCGAAGGCCACACCGCGATGGTCACCGGCGTGGAGCAATTGAGCGGCGCCCCGGTGATGGCCACCGATCTGCGGGCCAGCGCCTGTCTGGTTCTGGCCGGGCTGGTCGCGGACCGGGACACGGTGGTTTCCCGGGTCTATCATATCGACCGGGGATACCAGGACATGGATAAAAAGTTATCCCAACTGGGAGCGGCCATCCGCCGGATCAAATAGCCGGTTCCATGTGCCGGCGGGGCCGCCGCGAAGGAGCCACAGGGGATGTGCTATGGACCATCCGATCCGTCTTGACGAGTTGGATCTGCAACATATTTTGATATGGATGCCGCACTGGCTGGGCGACGTGGTGTTCGTCCTTCCCACGGTTCAGGCGATCCGGGCCTGCCGGCCCGACGTGCGGATCACCGCGGTGGCGCATCCTCCCGCTCATGAATTTCTGCGGCACCACCCTGCCCTCGATTCGGTTATTAAAATTCCCTTCTCCCCGAAAGACGGTTGGTTGTCGACCTTCCGGTTTGCGCGCGGTCTGAAAAAATATCAATTCGACCTGGCGGTATTGTTCCCCAATTCATTTCGCAGTGCCGCGCTGGCCTGGTTGTCCGGAGCCCCCATCCGGATCGGATACCCAGCGGAAGGCCGCGGGTTTTTGTTGACCCATCCGGTGACGGGACGAAAGGATTCGAAATCCATTCACGCCGTCGACTATTATTCCGGAATCATCTCTTGCCTGGGAATCGGCGAGGTAGAAAAAACGTTCGACCCGGTGGTTTCAAAGGAAGAGGTGGAGCAGCAGTCGGAATGGCTTTCGCGGCAGGGAATCGCTCCCGGCGGCTTGATCGTGGCTGTTCAGCCCGGAGCGTCCAAACCGGAAAAGCGATGGCACGCGGAACGGTTCGGCATTTTATGCCAAGGCCTGATCAAACAACGCGGCGCTAAAATTCTTCTGCTGGGAAGCGCGGCGGAAGCGGAGTTGACCGGGCAGGTGCGGCAATACTGTCCGCGGGAGCATTCCCTGGTGGTCACCGGACAGAACATGCAGGAGGTGCTGGCCCTGCTCAAAAACTGCACTCTGTTGATCGCCAACGACAGCGGCCTGATGAACCTGGCGGCCATGGTGGGAACGCCTCTGGTGGCTCTGTTCGGACCGGGCAGTCCCCAAACCACCGATCCCTGCATCGAACCCGCCAAAAAGGAAATTGTCACCCGGAATTTTCCCTGTTCGCCCTGCCGTCACAACTTTTTCAAAGAATGCAAACCTTCGCCCCGTAATAAACCGTTTTGCATTGAAGACATCAGCGTCCAAGACGTTTCGGAGGCGGTCGACCGGTTGCTGGAGCGAATTCAAACGGGTTGAGGTAAAGAAAGAGGATTCAGGGATTTAGGTTGGTTTCCGTCACATCCCAATACGGTTCCAGATCGTAATATCCCAGGATGACCTGCTCCCGTTCCAGGGTGACCGAGTAAGGATCGTCGATGGCGGGAGATTGCTGGATGGAATCGCGCCGCCAAGCAGTTCTGATTTTTCCCAGCTCCTGGCCAATGTTGTGCTGTTGGGGGAACAGCACGATTTTCCCCTCGGTGAATAAAAATCCGCCGATCGTCATAACCAAATAACGCGGTTTGTAAGTCTCCGGGTCCACCAGCAGGCCCTGAATGCGGGCCACCATTTCGTCGAAGCAATCATATAAATAAAAACCGACGATGCGGTATTCGGGATATAGATGATAAATATTGTCGTCGACGTATAGTAATGGACTAGGTGTCACGTGGTTTCTCGGGTCGCAATGGAACGAAATTCAGTTGAAATTAAAGTATAGCAGAGTTTAACTTCCGTTGATATAATCTTAAAGTAGCTGGTAATTAATTGAATTATTTAAGTTTACTTTTAACAAACGGTCGAGATATGAAGCCTTTCAGGAGCGGTCTCCGGGGCCCGGCAAAACTCATGATTTTGGCGCTGTTAGGCATGATGGTGTGTGCACCCGATGCGGCTTTGGCGAAAATATACAAATACAAAGACGATCAGGGAAAAACCCATTTTACCGACGATCCCAACAGTATCCCCCTGAAATACCGAAAAGAAAACTCCCTGAAAAAATTCAGGGGAGTGGTCGACCCGGGCTCCCCGCCGTCGGTGGCCCCCGGGATACCGGGTCAGGCCGGAACGGGAGGAGATGGAGGCGCGGCGCCGGGAAGCGGCGAGGATCAACCGTTCACCAAAAAGGATGAAGTCCTCGTTAAGAAAACCATCAAGGTATTGCAGAAAGGAGTGGCCCTGGCGGTACGTTATAAAGGAGCCCAACCCAATTCCGCCAACGGCCGGGGCGCGACCATAGCCATTCAGGGCAATCTCCCTGAGAAGGAAAGCCTGACCCGGGAGCTGGCGGCCACCCAGGTGAAGGCGCTCAAGCCGGTGCATGCGTTTTTACAAAAAAGCGTGGCGACCGATAAAGAGATGAGGGGCATCGGGACTGGACTCAAGACCCGGATTGCGGGCATCCTGAACCACATTCAGAATGATGGCCAACAGCAGGCTGATCTCATCAAGAAACTGGAGAAGGCGATGAAGGATTCGGAAAAGAAAAAAGCGGAAGCCGAAAAGAAGGAAGCCGCCCATCAAAAGAATTCCGAAAAATGACCTTTATTCCCTGGCCGCCTCTCTGCCTATTTAAAACTACCGGAACCCATGACCGCCCATTCCCTTTGATCAACCGGCACCTCTTGCTTTCCTGAATCAACCCCGCCTCATTATGAATGACATCAACCGGTTTTTTGCAGACTTAAACGGGATCCTCTGGGGCCCCTGGCTGCTGACCCTGCTGGTGGGCACGGGCATCTGGCTGACGATTCAGCTGCGGGGCATTCAGTTTCGCTTATTACCCTATGCATTGCGTCTCACGTTTGCCCGCGAACGGGAAGGGGAGGGAGATGTTTCCCATTTTGGCGCGTTGATGATCGCCCTCGCCGCCACCATCGGCAGCGGCAACATCGCCGGCGTAGCCACCGCGATGACCCTCGGCGGACCGGGTGCGGTGGTATGGATGTGGATAGCCGCCCTGTTCGGCATGGCCACCAAATACGCCGAAGCGTTTCTGGCCGTGCGTTACCGGCAGGTCAACCCCCGTGGAGAAATATCCGGCGGGCCCATGTATTACATCGAAACCGGGTTGGGTTGGAAATGGCTGGGGATCTGTTTTGCGGTGTGCGGGGCCATCGCCGCGTTCGGGATCGGTAACTTGGTCCAGGCCAACACCTCCACCCTGGCCTTGGTAAAAGTATTTTCCATCAACAAAGCAGCGGTCGGCGTTATCCTGGCGGTGTTTACCGGGCTGGTGATCCTGGGCGGCATCCAACGCATCGCCCAGGTCGTTTCCTTTTTTGTTCCCATCATGGTATTGCTATATTTTGCGGGATCGTTGGTGATCATCCTCGGCAACATAGCGGAATTGCCGGCGGGCCTCGCGCTTTTGTTCAAACAGGCGATGAGTAGCACCGCTGCCAGCGGCGGCTTTGCCGGAGCGACGCTGGCGCAGGCCATTCGGTTCGGCGTGGAGCGGGGATTGTTCTCCAACGAATCCGGTCTGGGAAGCGCCCCCATCGTCGCCGCCGCGGCAAAAACCAATCAACCCGCCAAGCAGGCGCTGGTCTCCATGACCGGAACGTTTCTCGATACCATTATTGTGTGTTCGTTGACCGGCCTCGTGCTGTCTACCACAGGCGTCTGGAACTCCGGGAAAACCGGCGTCGAGCTGACGCTTCAGGCCTTCAATGCCGGACTGCCCGGCGAGTGGGGGCAATGGATCGTCACCCTGAGCGTGGTCACGTTCGCGTTTTCAACCATCCTGGGTTGGTGTTATTACGGCGAAAAATGTTTTGAATATCTGGCAGGTGAACGTTTTATCCCATTTTACAGGATGGCGTGGATCGGTGTCGTCTATATCGGGGCGGTGAGCGAATTGCAATTTGTCTGGGATTTTTCAGGAGCCATGAACGCCTTGATGGCCGTTCCCAATCTCATCGCCCTGCTGGCGCTGAGCCGTCTCATCGCCCGGGAAACCCGGGCCTTTGAACAAGGCGTCCGCGATGGCACCATTCATCGCTACGATTGAGAATTTCCGGCTTAATTAAACAGCCGAAAGCGGATGATATACCAGATCGCCGCAACGCCGTCTTTCCATCCGATTTTTTTTCCTTCCGTATAATCCCGCCCGCTGTACGAAATGGGAACTTCGTAAATTCTGAATTTTCGTTTGGCGACCTTGCTGGTGAATTCCGGCTCGAACCCGAACCGGTTGCATTTGAAGGTAACGGAATCCAGCACCTTCCGGGTGAACGCCTTGTAACAGGTTTCCATGTCCGTCAGGTTCAGGTTGGTCAGCATGTTGGATAAGGTGGTCAACACTATGTTGCCGAGGTAATGCCAGAAGAACAGCACGCGGTGGGGTCCGCCCAGAAACCGCGACCCGTAAACGACATCCGCCCGCCCGTCCAGAATCGGCTCCAGCAGTTTGCCGTAATCGCGCGGATCGTATTCCAGGTCGGCGTCCTGAATTATGATGATGTCCCCCTTCGCCTCGGCAAACCCGGTGCGGAGCGCGGCGCCCTTGCCCAGGTTTTTGGCGTGCATCAACACCGTATACCCCTCCCGGCCCTGATAGTCCTGGACGATTTCGCGGGTGCCGTCGGTGGAGCAGTCGTCCACCAGCACAATTTCCTTTTCGTAGTCGACCGCTTCCACCCGGGTCAGCAGGGTGCGGAGCGTATCTTTTTCGTTGTAAACGGGGATGATGATAGAAAGCTTCACGGGCGCCATCGAAATTTGATTGATCGGTGCAATACGGCCAGATTTTCAGTGTAAAGGAAAACCCAGGCGAAGTCTAAAGCATTGTAGAGGGAGTGGATGGAGGGTTTTTAAAAAGAAATCCCATCCTTCGCCAGATGCCGGGTGATGTTGTTCGCGAGCAGGCCGGTGAGGATGCCGGAGATTAAAGAAAAGGTGAGGAACACCGGCAATAGATTAAAAAACGCGCCCTGGTGAATGAATAAATAAAACACGCATACGAAAATGGCGGTGGTGTGGGCATACGCCGCCGCCACGCTGATACCCACCAGGCTGAACGCCCGTCGTCCCTCCCGGTACAGCAGACCCATGACAGCGACCGAGGCCAACCCGCCAGCCAGGCTCAGAAAAAAAGTGGGGCTGAGAAACGTTCCGCCCAATACCGAACCGAGGAGAACACGCAGCAGGGTGACTTCCACCGCCGCCCGGAATCCGAGGAACACCAGGGCGATCAGGGTCATGATGTTCGCGAGGCCCAGCTTGACCCACGGGGTGGGCAAAGGAAGCAGAGCTTCCAGCCGGTGCAGGACCACCCCCAACCCGACCAGAAGGGCGATGACCGCCATGCGCCTGTGTGAATTTTGAATGCGCTCCAAAAAATATCCTGACTGCGATTCGCGGAGTAAAGTTTATTTCACAGTAAAAACGTAATCGCCTTTTTTGAAATCCACGTGAATCGTATCGCCGTGCTTAAACTCGCCGTTGATGATCCGCATGGAAATGACGTTTTCGATTTTGTCCTCGATCAACCGCCTGAGCGGCCGTGCGCCGTACATTTCGC
>CAYPKH010000023.1:8274-11271 GCA_964411245.1 uncultured Nitrospina sp. | reverse complement strand
ATTGAAAAACTGCGGGAGCGGGAAGGTTTCGTCATTGTCGGCGTGGCCTGGCTCATCATCACCTTTTTCGGAGCCCTGCCGTTTTATCTGACGGGCATTTGCCCGCAGTTCGTCGACGCCTATTTTGAAAGCATGAGCGGCTTCACCACCACCGGCGCATCGATTCTGACCCATGTGGATACTCTGCCCCACGGCATTCTGTTGTGGCGGAACCTGATGCAATGGCTGGGCGGCATGGGCATTATCATCCTGTCGCTGGCCATCTTCCCGGCGCTGGGGATCGGCAGTTTCCAGTTGTTCAAGGCCGAAATCCCGGGCGGCGCCACGGTGGAGCGCATGAAGCCGCGCCTCGCGGAAACCGCGAAAGTTTTGTGGAAAACCTACCTGGTGCTGACCCTGGCGGAAATCATCCTGCTGAGGGCTGGCGGAATGGAAATGTTCGACGCGGTCTGCCACACGTTTTCAACCATGGCAACGGGAGGCTTCTCGCCCCACCAGGCCAGTGTCGGGCATTTCAACAACCTCTATTTTGAAACCGTCATCATCCTGTTCATGTTCCTGGGCGGGGTGAACTTCGCGCTGCATTACAATCTTATTCTGGGAAACTTTAAAGTCGTTTTCCAGAATCCGGAGTTACGCTTTTACCTATCGATGATCGTCATCGCGGTGGCCGTCACCACCATCGGCCTGGCGCACGCCACCGGCGACAGTCTGGCGCACGCGTTTCGGCGGGCGGCGTTCAACGTCGTTTCCATCAATTCCACCACCGGTTATTCCACCGACGATTTCAATCTGTGGCCCGACTACCTCAGAATCCTCCTGGTGGCCATCATGATGGTGGGTGGCTGTTCCGGCTCCACCAGCGGCTCGTTTAAAATCATCCGCGTCATTATTCTGTTCAAAGTCATTGGCCGGGAACTGCAGAAACTGATTCATCCGCGCGCGGTGGTGCGCATCAAGGTGGGCAAAAAACCTCTGCCGCCGGATTATGTGATGAACGTGGTGGCGCTGGCAGGATTGTTCCTGGGGCTGACGGGGGCGGGATGCATCGCCCTGGCGTGGATGGGCGTCGATTTGACCACGGCCCTCAGCGCATCCGTCGCCTGCCTGTTCAATATCGGCCCCGGCTTGGGGCAGGTCGGCCCCGCCGCGAATTATGCGGCCCTTCCGGAAGGCGGAAAATGGATTTTGATTTTATGGATGTTAATGGGCCGCCTCGAAATTTTTGGCATCCTGTTGCTGTTCCTGCCCGTCACCTGGAAGAAATAGCCACTATTTCATTGATTTTGACCCCCTGATTTATTAGTATTCTCCTGTTTCCTTTCAGACGAATAATCGGACGGATCGACGCGCCTCAACACCCTTATTCGTTTTCCCAATGAATTGACTGATTTTTTCATTTCCTCCAACAGAGCGGGACACTGTATTTTAAGCAATCAGGATTCCCCGAAAACAGGGAAACTTTCATCTTAAGGATTGACTCGGAATGAACACGACATCGAATCCCCTTAAAATTACGGAAGTGGTTTTAAGAGACGCCCATCAGTCGCTGCTGGCCACCCGCATGAAAACCGAGGATATGCTCCCGATCGCGGAAAAACTGGATTCTGTCGGCTTCTTCTCACTGGAGATGTGGGGCGGCGCCACGTTCGACACCTGTATCCGGTTTTTGAACGAAGACCCGTGGGAGCGGGCTCGGCAACTCAAAAAGAAAATGCCCAAAACCCCGTTCCAGATGCTGCTCCGGGGACAAAACTGCGTGGGTTACCGCCATTACGCCGACGATATCGTCGAGCGCTTCGTCAAACAATCGTCCGAAGTGGGGATCGATATTTTCCGCATCTTTGACGCGCTCAACGATCTGCGCAATATTGAAGTGGCGGTCAAAACCGCCAAGAAATGCGGCGGCACGGTGGAAGGCTGCATCAGTTACACCGTCAGCCCGGTGCACAACATCGAACTGTATATCAAGATGGCCAAGGATCTGGCCGACATGGGAGCGGACATCGTGTGCATCAAGGACATGGCCGGCCTGCTGACCCCGCAGATGACCACGGCTTTGATCCGCGAAATCAAAAATACCATCAAGATTCCCATTCATCTCCACACCCACTCCACCACCGGACTGGCGGGGATGAATATCCAGTGCGCCATCGATCAGGGAGTCGATATGGTCGATACCGCCATCTCCTCGATGTCCATGGGAACCTCGCACTACGCCACCGAATGCGTGGTGGCCGCCCTCCAGGGAACGCCGCGGGATACGGGACTGGACCTGCATCTATTGGAGGAAATCTCCGACTACTTCAAGGAAGTCCGCAAGCATTACGCCCAGTTCGAAAGCAACTTCATGGGAGTGGATATCAAAATTCTCGAATCGCAGATACCCGGCGGCATGATCTCCAATATGGAAAACCAACTGCGGGAGCAGAACGCCCTGGACAAAGTCGCTGAAGTGCTGAAAGAAGTGCCCCGTGTCCGGAAAGATCTGGGATACCCGCCGCTGGTCACCCCCACCAGCCAGATCGTCGGCTCGCAAGCCACGTTGAACGTGCTGACCGGCGAGCGCTACAAGATCATCACTAAGGAAACTCGCGAATGCGCGCTGGGCAAATACGGCAAACTCCCGGCGGAAATCGATCCGGAACTTTTGAAGAAAGTGGCGAAGGACCAGAAGGTGATCGACTGCCGTCCCGCCGACCTGTTGGTGCCGGAATGGGATACAGTGGTCGCGGAAGTAGGAGACAAGGCCAAAACCGACGCGGACCGTCTGACCTACGCCATGTTTCCGAAGGTGGCGTTGAAGTTTTTTGAAACCCGCGGAAAACCGTTACCCGAAGCGGCACCGGTACCTGCTCCGGCTCCTGCACCGGCTCCTGCACCGGCGGCACAACCCACGGCCCCGGCTCCCGCACCGGCGGCAGGCGGCTCGGCGATCTACACCGTCACCGTGAACGGCAAACCGTATTCAGTGCAGGTCGGTACCGGACCGGCGGC
>CAYPKH010000023.1:0-8174 GCA_964411245.1 uncultured Nitrospina sp. | reverse complement strand
ACCGGCGGCACCCGTACAACCGGCAGCGGCTCCTGCACCCGCGCCTTCAACCAACGGATCCAAAAATGCGGTGACCTCTCCCCTGCCCGGCTCAGTGTTCGCCCTGAAATGCAAGGTGGGCGACCAGGTCAACGAAGGGGACATCGTGATGATTCTGGAATCCATGAAAATGGAAACCGAGGTGCACACCCCTTACAGCGGCACCGTCAACTCCATCCTGGTTCAGGAAGGCGCGAACGTCCAGACCGGCGATGAACTCATTCTGATTTCACAATGAACTTTCAGGATGCCATCAACAAAATTCTGCACTCCACCGGGTTTGCCGCTATAGAACCCGGCCAGGGGTTGATGATCCTCATCTCGCTGGTCCTGATCTACCTCGCCATCGGGAAAAAGTTCGAACCCCTGCTCCTGCTGCCCATCGGGTTCGGTTGTCTGCTTGCCAACCTGCCGCTCAGCCTAATGGCCAACACCGACGAAGGCGGTTTATTTAACTTTTTCTATTTCGGGGTGAAGCACCAAATTCTCCCGCCTCTGATTTTTCTGGGAGTGGGCGCGTTGACGGATTTCGGTCCCCTGCTGGCCAATCCCTCGACCCTGATGTTGGGAGCGGCGGCGCAAATCGGAGTGTACACCACACTCGTCGGGGCGGTGGCGCTGGGGTTCAACCTGCAGGAAGCCAGCGCCATCGGAATTATCGGCGGCGCGGACGGGCCGACATCGATTTTTCTCGCCGCCAAACTGGCGCCCCACCTGTTGGCTCCCATTGCGATTGCGGCCTATTCCTACATGTCGCTGGTGCCGCTCATTCAACCGCCCATCATGCGCCTGCTCACCACGGAAAAAGAGCGGAAGGTGAAGATGGAGCAGTTGAAACCGATTTCGCAGACGGTCAAAATCATTTTCCCCATCGTATCCACCCTGATTGTCGTGTTGATGCTTCCCGGCGTCGCTCCTTTGATAGGGATGTTAATGCTGGGCAACCTGTTCCGCGAATGCGGGGTGACGGCGCGCCTGCATGAAACCTCGCAGACGCATCTGATCAACATCGTGACCATCCTGCTGGCGCTGGCGGTCGGATCGTCCATGACGGCGGAAACGTTTTTAGCCTTGAGCACCATCAAGATCATCATACTGGGCCTGCTGGCGTTCTGCATGGCCACCGCCGGCGGGGTGCTGTTCGGAAAACTCATGTATGTGATATCCAAAGGAAAGGTGAACCCCTTGATTGGGTCGGCGGGCGTGTCGGCGGTTCCCATGGCCGCGCGGGTGTCGCAAAAAGTGGGACAGGAAGCCGATAAATCCAATTTCCTGCTTATGCACGCTATGGGTCCCAACGTCGCCGGAGTGATCGGCAGCGCAGTGGCGGCGGGTGTGTTTCTATCCCTGTTCGGGTCGGGTACCGAAGGCGCCGGACATGCCGCGGTTGAGACCCTTAAAACCTTCACCGCATCGTTGGGTCAATAAACCATGCCCCCATTACTCGAATCGATCCAGATTTCATTCCTGGCCATGACCGTGATTTTTTTGGTATTGGGTATTTTGATCGGCGTGATTCGGCTGCTGGTTCATTTCCTCCCCTACGTGGAGGAACCCGCGCCTCCGGCCCGGGGGCAGTCCCCGGCGGTGGACACGGGCGCGGGCCAGGAGGAAGATCACATCGCCGCCATCCACGCCGCGCTGGCGCATCATCTGGGCAAAACCCCGCAGGATATTCAGATCCAGCACATCACTTCCCTTTAAAGAAACCTTGGCATAAATGGCGGACAGGTACTATCGGTGTCATGCTGAGCCTGTCGAAGTATGACACCGTGCCCCCCTTCGACAGGCTCAGGGTGACACGGTTAGGCAAAGGTCTCTTTAACAAAACGATCAGGGGTCCGGCGATTCCCGTTCGGTGAACAGATCGCCCGGGACGCGGATGATTCCATCCAGGGTGCCCAGGATTTTTTGGCTGAGGGATTTAAAGGGAATCGATTCGACTTTGGGGTCGCTGAAGGGACCATCCACTTTATAATAGGTGGTGATCAGGCTGCCTTCTTTCCCGCCGGTCACAATCGGTCCCAGAATCGGAATCTTTTCTATGATGCGGCCCACCCGGCGAAACGGAGCGACCCCCACGACGGTTCCCATCCGGCTGGTGTTGAGATCGAAGGCCCCAACCAGAGACAGGCGTTGCCCTTTTTCCTCGTACAAAAAGTTTTCCGTACGCGCCACGCCGTTTACAATTTGAAAATCGCCAAAAATCTGCAGATAACCGGTATTGGATTGACGGGCCCTTTCGGCAACGGTTTGCGGGTCGACAGAAATTCCAAACAATGCAACCACGCCGTTCAACAGGCGCCCGGTATTGATGCGGCCGTCTTTTAAATCAAAGGACAACCGGCCCTTCAGGCTTTGGGTGATTTGCGTCAAATCCCCTCCCCGGCCCTGGAGATGAGCTTTTAACCAGACCGTTTTCCCGGTCAAACTGGCCTTGAACAGGCCTCCAAACATGGCAAACAGATTATCGATCGGAGTCTTGCGGGATATCAGGACCGCATCAAATGCAGGATTTTGAATATCGACGAGAGATAATTTTCCCATAATCATAACCTGATCCACACCGGGTTGCCCGAGGGTCAGGTTATCGGTTCGCAGGACCTGATCTTTGAAAGTGAATGTGCCGGCCACCTTGGGCAGAGTCCAGAATTTCTGGGAAAACCGATTGATCTTGATTTTAATTTCCCCTGTCCCATTGGAAAAAACATGGGTCTGGCCCAACCACGCCAGAAATCCTTTCGAAGGTTTTCCCTTTTCCGAGACCAATTGATTTAAATCAAGTACGGGCCCGGCCACTTGCAGTTTCAATTGGGGCGCCTCTCCCCCCTGGTAATCCCCGTCGAAATCAAGCTGGGAACCCTTCGCTTCCAGACGGCCTTTGCGAAGGTTGAAATGATTGTTCCTGAATTGCATGTCAGCGCTCAATTTGAACGGAGCAAGGAAGCCCTCCGGTTTATACTCGATGCCGGTCAAACGGACTTTCCCTTGCATCTCCGTTTGTTCCAGGTGCCGGAAATTTCCTTTCGCCGAGAATTGAAAGCGCGACTCCCCGCCCAAAGCACCCTGCAACGGGCGGATGTACTGTGAAGCGGGCCAAACCTTGAAATGGCGCGATTCCAACTGGATCGAAAATTCCGGGTCGTCCATGCTTTTCAGGAATCCGTTTCCGGACACTGTATTGCCCTCCAACTCGAAGATCACCTTTTTAAATTCCATCCGTCCGCTGGAATCCAGGCTGGCAAAGATTTCGATGGAATTGGAAACGTTTTCAGGTTTGATCAGAAAATCCTGATATCGGTAGGACGTGCGGGTCAAATCCACACGCTTTTCAAGTTTTATAAACTGGTCGGTATAGTGGAATTTCAAATCCACTGTTGCGGGCCCCTGATACTCCAATGTTTCCAGAAAGGGAATCCCCGCAAAATCCTGTTTCAAAAAATCGGAGGAACGCGCCTGCAACACCAGTTCCGAGTCCGCCTGGGAATAATTTTTGAAACGGCCATGGATGTCGAGCGGCGAATCGCCGTACCACCCGCCGGTGGTCTCCAGGTCGATGTTGCGGTCGTCGAACGATACCGTGGCGTTCAGATTGCGTACGGGACGGA
The DNA here is from genome assembly GCA_964411245.1 of uncultured Nitrospina sp. Taxonomy (GTDB): domain Bacteria; phylum Nitrospinota; class Nitrospinia; order Nitrospinales; family Nitrospinaceae; genus SZUA-226. Next base: position 4,527 of record CAYPKH010000023.1, on the reverse strand, counting down.
ACCCTTTGGAATGTTTCAGAAACAGTTTTCTGATTTTCAGGGTGCCCTGGTTTTCGGTTTGTGTCCTGCCCGGCCCGGGTCCGGTGCTTTGTAAATTGAAATCAATCTCCCCGCTTTCAAACACAAGGTTTTTGAGAAAGGTTTTGATCCGGCCTTCAAAGGGGGTCGAGATCACCTGCCCGGCCTTCAAGGCTCCCAGTTGAAGGGTCCCCCGAACCTGTTTCACCGGGAGGCCGTCTTTCACAAAGGACGCCCCGTTGATGTCCCGGAAATAATGATCGCCGTATTCGCCGTTGAAATTTTCAAAGCGGAGGGTCCAGGTCTGTGCCGTCCTGGCTTTTCCTTTGGGGCCGGTCTTGGAGGGGGCGCTCTGGAAATGAATCCTGCCGTTGATATTATGAATCGGTTCGGGCCAGGCTTTCTTCAAAAACCCGGCGCGCTCCAACGACACACTGCCCGACCACACCAGTTGTTCCCGGTGTTCCAGGGGTCCCTGGACGGTGAGCCGCCCGCGGGCCATTCCCTGAATCCGCTTGAGGTCTTTAAGAAAAGCCAACTGCCGGGGCAGGGTCCAGTTTTTTTCAATCGTGTTGGCCAGCGGCGCCAGCGCCACCTCCGCTTCGAGGGTGCCTTCGATCCGGGGCTCGGTTAAGGGATTCACGATGGTCCCGGTTAAATTTTTGATCGACACATGGTCAAAACGCGCCTGTTGAATCTTGATCTCGGCGACCCCTTTCCCGAATTTGAATTCTCCGGTCACATCGCTCAAAGGCAGAGTGTCCACGCCAAAATCCGCATGGCGCAGAATGATCGTGCCCGAGTCATGCTCCTGGATTTCTGCGTTCGACCGGCCTTCAAATATGGCTCGCGGGCCTTCAATATGCAAAGCGGTGATTTCGACCTCTCCCTTTTTCACCAGGCGGCGCACGCGATGGTGCAGATTCCTGCTGAACACTTTAAGAGGGAGGTATGTTTCGCTTTCCTGAACCTGAAAGGGGGTGGTCTTCACAGAAATGGTCAGCCGGGCATTTTCCTCCAGAAATCGCGCATAGGTTCCTTGAACCTGCATCAAAAATTTTCCGGAACGGTAATCCAGCTGTTTGAACTCCACTGTATCCCGATTGAAAATCATGTTGTAGTCGAGGCGGCCGTTGACGGGTTTGGGCTTCTCGCCAAGGCCGAGTTGCAGGCTGGCGTGTTGCTGGTGCTTTAAAACACCGGACAACTGAATATGGCCGTCCAGCGTGCCGGCAAACCGGGTGTCGAGGGAAACCCGATGGTCGCCCGGGTTTTGCGCGAACACCTTGTCCAGGTAAAGGGCAAACGGCTGGGTTCCCTGATTCCGAATCTCCAGGGTGCCCTCCAGCGCCACCTGCGACAGGTTGAACTCCTCCCGGGGCACGCGCAGTTTGCCATCCAGTTTCAGGGTTCCGCTTTTACCCGGCGCGTAAGCCACCTCGCCGTTCAAATGCACTCGGAGCGACGTCTTCCCAAGGGGCTTGGTGAGGGACAACGACATGTTTTTGATCTTGGTGACCAGCGGCTTGGCACCGGTGGAGATGTGGTGATCCACCAGCCACAACTCTCCCTGGCGGACCTGCACGCTGTGCATCAGCCCCGCCCGGATCAAATCCGTAAGCGTGGCGCCGGACTGGTGCGATTCCATCGAAGACAGGTTGCCAAAATTAAAATCTCCCCGGTCGTCCCGGGTGACCTGCAAGATCAGGCCTTCAAAAATAATTTTCTGGATTTCGATTTTTCCGTTCAACAGGGGCAGGGCATCCAATAAAACCAGAACCTCCTTGCAAAAAAAATCCGACTCTTTTTCAGAGGCTCCTTTGAGCGTCACATCATGCAGCTGCAATCCAATGCCTTCACTGAAATCCAGATGCGCGGCGCCGATCCGGACATCCCGTTGCGTTTCCGCTTTAATCTCCTGAGCCACCAGGTCCCTCAGCGCGTCCAGGTCCTTCAACTGAACGTAAAAAACCCCAATCACCACCAGGCACACAAACACCAGAAGGATCACCACCGGATAAATCAGTTTTCGTTTGGTCAATGCCATTTCAATTGGGGGTTACGCGGGGTTCCATGGTTCCATACCCTTATAAACAGTTAAATTAGAAGACCACATTTCGGGAGGATTGTGGTAATTTCTTATCGACTGGCAAGTCAGGGTTCAAGAGGAATATAACAGCTCTCAATATATCATTAAGTTTCAATCCCTTGCAAACCTGTTTGGGGACCCGTACCGCCCCCTCCCTCTGGTTACCCATGAGCGGAAACAAAAATCAGGAAATGGTTTACGGCGTCCACCCGCTCCAGCAGGCGCTGGCGCTGGGCAAGAGGGAATGCTACAAAATCGTTCTTGAGCAGGGCAAACCTCCGGCCCGGCTGGCGCCCCTTCTGAAACTGGCGGAACGGCAACGGACCCGCGTGGAGACCCTGCCGCGCGAAGTCTTCCGCAAACAATTCGGCAAGTTCAACCATCAGGGCATTGTCGGCTACTTTTCTCCGATCCGGACCCTCGAGCTGGCAACCCTGATCGAGCAGGCCTGTCAATCCGGCCCGCACCCCGCGCTGGCGCTGGCGGACGAGATTCAGGATCCGCAAAACCTGGGCGCCCTCATCCGCTCGGCGTGGGTGCTGGGTCTGCAGGGGCTGGTGGTGCCCAAACACCGGTCGGCGCCGATCAACGAAACGGTGGCGAAATGCTCCGCCGGGGCGGTCGAGTCGCTGCCCATCGCCTGCGTGGCCAACCTGAAACAGGCGGCCGAGTTATTAAAGGAAAAAGGGTTCTGGATCGTCGGGGTAGACATGGCGGGAGAGCGTCCCTGCTATGAATTCGATTTCAACATGCCGGTAGCCCTGATCATCGGCGGAGAGGAGAAAGGGATGCGGCCCCTGTTGAAAAAAACCTGCGACTTTACCGTGTCCATCCCCATGGCGGGGGAGTTGGGGTCGCTCAACGCGTCGACCGCCGGGGCGATCGTGTTTTATGAAATTCAAAAGCAGAGGGCGAAGGCCGGATTAAAACCATAAAAAAACGGCGGAGGGAAACCCTCTGCCGTTCCATCGTTCCGCCGGGTTCCAGACTAGGAAAACCTGCGCCGCAGGGCAGACTTTCTTTTCTTTTTGGCTTCTTTCTGTTTGCGCTTCTTTTTGACCGAAGGCTTTTCATAAAAACGGCGGCGCTTCAATTCTTTCAATAAACCTTCCTTGGTCATTTGCCGTTTCAGCGCTTTCAGCGCTTTATCGACTTGATTTTGATGAACGGTGACTTCCAAAAGAAAAACAACCCCTTTCAAACGCGGTGCACAATAAAACCCCTCCTTCCGTTAAAAGCCCCGGAAATCATGGGGCTTTCATTGGGAAGAGGGAATGAATCTGCTATTATTGATGATGTCCGGTAAGATGTCAAGCAATCCGGGGCCCGGACCGGGAAATCCCCCGAACTCCTTGATATCATGATCTAACGGATCCAATGCGGAGGCATTCAGTGCACCTATGAAAGCGATTCGTTTGACCGGCCTGCTCCTCCTGCTGTTGGCCCTGGGCCTCTTTTCCCGTTCCTGGGCGGAAGACTTTGCCGTCCCCAATGCGGGGTCTCCCTATAAAGATTTGGCGGAACTAAAGGACGGGCAGATTCTACACCTGCCCACCGGCCTTACGGTTACGGTCGACCAGATGATCGATACCGTCGCCGGGTCGCGCGTCATCTACATCGGCGAAACCCACGACAACCTCGAAGCCCACCGGATTCAGCTGGAAGTGATTCGCCGCCTGCATGAACGATTTCCGGGCCGGATCGCGGTGGGAATGGAAATGTTCCGGCGCTCCGCCCAAGAGGACCTGGACCGCTGGCAACAGGGAAATTTAACGGACAAATCCTTCCGTAAGCTGTTCCGCAAAAACTGGGGCCACGGCTTTGGCTTGTACCAGCCCATTTTTGAGTTTATCCAAGCTAACGCCATTCCGGTGATCGGCCTGAAATCCTCGCACAAGATGGAGCAACAATTCCGTGATGGCGGACCTGGTCTGCCCGGCCTGCCGGAAATCGACGCCGGGGATGAGTATCACCGGGCCTATTCGACGGCCCTGTTCGGGGGCGACGAGAGCCATACCGACGTGGTGTCCAAACCGTATCAGATGCTGCTGTTGTGGGAAGAGTCGATGGCCGATACCGTTGCGCAATTTTTAAAGGACGAGGCCAACCGCGACCGTAAATTGATCGTTCTCGCCGGCGGGTTTCATGTGCAATACGGGTATGGCATCCCCAAACGCGCGTTCCGGCGCGTGCCCCATGCCTACTCGATCATCCTGCCGGTGGTGACGGAGATTCCCAAGGAGTTGAAGGACCGTGAAATGAAAATGAAGAAAGTGTCCATCCCCCTGTACAGCGCGGACTTCGGCTGGAAAGTGTCCTACATCGTTCCGCCGCCTAACCGCATCAAACTGGGGGTATTTCTCGAGGAGTTGGAGAATGGGCTCAAGGTCCTTAAAGTGGAAGAAGGCTCCAACGCGGCG
>CAYPKH010000022.1:0-11290 GCA_964411245.1 uncultured Nitrospina sp. | reverse complement strand
ATATATGACCGCCTGCGCCAGCGGAATCCGCGCTTCCGGCAGGCCGATACGCTCCACCACATCGAACGCCGCGTTGGCCAGCACCAGCGCCATGGGATCGGCCAGCCCGACGTCCTCCGCCGCGGTGACCACCAGCCGGCGGGCGATGAAGCGGGGGTCCTCGCCGCCGGCGATCATTTTGGCCAGCCAGTAGATCGCCGCGTCCGGGTCCGACCCCCGCATACTTTTCTGGAAAGCCGAGGCGTGATCGTAATGCTCGGTCCCGTCCTTGTCATACAAAACGGCGGTACGTTGGATGATGCCTTCGATCACCGGCACGCCGACCGGCGGCGGGTTCTCCGCATCCTGCTCCAGTTGAAACATCGCCGCCGCCTCCAGAACGTTCAACGCCCGCCGGGCATCGCCGTTGGCATGGCTGACGATCAGACCCACCGCGGCTTCATCGAACACCACCGGATGGCTACCGAGACCGTGAACCGTGTCCTTTAAAGCGCGTTCCATGATATGGCGGATATGTTCGGCGGTGAGGTATCCCAAACGGAACACCTGGCACCGGGAACGCAGGGAGGGGATGACTTCAAACGACGGATTTTCCGTGGTGGAACCGATCAAACGAATCGTTCCGTTCTCGACATAAGGCAGAAGGGCGTCCTGCTGGGATTTGTTGAAGCGGTGAATTTCGTCGATGAACAGAATCGTGCGGCGCTTGGAATGCGACCAGTTGCGTTTGGCGCGGTCGATGATTTTCCGGATATCCGCCACCCCGGCATTTACCGCGCTGATCTCATGGAACTCGCTCTGGGTGATGCCGGCAACGATGCGGGCAAACGTAGTTTTCCCGGAGCCCGGCGGTCCCCACAGGATGAAAGACAATCCGACATCCTTTTCGATCAGCCGCCGAAGCGGGCTCTTCTCCCCGATCAAATGCTCGTGCCCCAGGAAATCGTCCCAGGACTCGGGCCGCATGCGGTCGGCCAGGGGCGGTGGCGGGGAGTCGGTTCGATTTTCAAATTCCGGGAACAATTCCATCGTTCCTTTTTTATATCAAAGAACGGCGGAAATCCCAAGGATTCTAAAAATCTCTTGATTTAAGCGTGTGGATGCCCCGGCGCATAGGCTCGATGGCTACAAATAGGGAGAGAACAATGACGAGGGCATAAAAGACCGTGACTTCCCAGCCCAGGAATGCCTCCAGCAGAAATTTCTGTTTGAAATGAAGGTACATGGGGCGGGCGCCCAGTACCACGACCAGCCCCACGTAAATCAAACTGCAGATCATGAACAATATCCCGCCGGTGCCGCCGGAAATTTCCGAAACGTTTTCGTAATCGAACTTGGGGTACATGGCCCCCATGCCGATGGCCATACCCACCACACCGACGGTGATCAGAAACACGCCGGCCACCGAGACCTTCATGACGTAAGGGTCCACCTCCAGCAGTTGGTTCGAGACGATCACCAGAAACTCGCCCACGACCAGAAGCGGCGGCAAAAACATCAGGTATTTGCCGATCAGGAAACTTCGCATGTCCAAGGGGGAGGTGTAAAGGGTCCACATTTTTTGACCCTCCATGCTGGTGGCGGAAAAAACGAAACGCGCCGCCAGCGCCGACAGCACGAAACCCACCAGCCCCACGTTCAAAACAGAGACGATGTTTTTAAGGATCAGGTTGTCAAGCGGCAGGTTGATGATATTGAAAATATAAACCACCACCAGAGCGGCCAGGATAAATATCTGCGACCATTGCGAAGGGTCTCGCATGAAGATGAGCATATCCTTGATGAGAAGCGCCCGCTGACCGGGGGCCAAAGGCAGTTTCCCGATGAAGCCGGATTGCGCCCCTCTGCTTTTCACCACTTGACTGCGGGGAGCGTTCTTCACCTCCTGATACGAACGCCACCCTTTAAAATAAATTTTTTGGCTGATCCACAGGAACAGGCCGCCCATCGCCAAAGCCGCGCCGTAAAGATAGGCCAACTGCTCCAGAGCCATGGCGGTTTTGCCGTCGGCCCATCCGGAAATTCCGAGCGTCATCCAGGCGTTGGGCAGAAATCCGAATTCCGGAATCTTCAGGCTTTCCACGAAGGCCATGATCGCTTCGTCGGAAACTTTCTTGTCATAAAACTTTTCCGGCGACAGGAAACGGAAAAACATCACCATCCCCGCCAGAAAGAACAAACCCAAAAACGAGAGCACCTGGTAGGCTTTGTCGGTCGGGAAATACCGCATCAGAAGCATGATTCCGAGAATACCCGCCAGGGTGGGACTGATCACGAAAGGCGGAAAACTGGCCAGGAGGTAAACATAGTATCCCCAATCCACCTGAAAATAGATTCCATAGGCCAGGAAAATGGGCAAGGCAAAAATCAGCACCACCCAGGAAGCGTTGATCAGCGTCTGCACGAAACGCACAATGATAATGGAAGCCTTCCGCACCGGTTGGGAATGCAGAAAATCCAGGTCGGAAGAAATGTAGTAAATGGACAACGAAGCGATGATAGCGGAAAACAACACCATTATGAACAGGGTGAGGAAAATAACATTCAGCAACTGAAAGATCAGCTCCTCGCCCACCTTGAAGGGCAGTTCGTCCAGGTAGCGGATCATCCGGAAGAAAAACGCATAATTCGCAGCGAAGAACAGACTGCCGAGAACCAGGATCAATCCCCATCGGGTCCATTTGTCGGGAGCGGGATGCACAAAGTGGTTCTTTAGAATCAACCCCCGCATCCGCAGGAGTTTCCAGGTTTCGTTCAACGTGAACATAGACAAGGGAGCTTTCTGAAGGTTTATCCGGTTCGGGAGCGGTTTTATCCGGTCTATTCAGGATAAAGGGTTTTCGCCCATTGAACACAAATAAAATCCATCCAACGGCGGTCTCCATAAGCGTTCTTTTTACGGGAGATATAACCCATGTGCCCGCCGCATTCCGGGTTGAGTAGGCGGACGCGCGGGCCCAGACGCGCATCTTGAAAAATCCGGTGAGGAATGAAGGGGTCGTCCTGCGAGCAGAGAATGGTGGTGGGAACGGCGATCCGCTCTAAAAATTGTTTGGCACTGCAGGCTTCGTAATAAGCCTCCACATCAGGGTAACCGGAAGCGGGAGCGGTATACTCCACGTCAAACTCCCAGATGGTTCGGGCATGATTCGCGGGAAGAAACGTTTCCGGGTGACATTCCGCCATGGCCGCCACCTGCCGGCTCATCAGGTTGAGATAATAATTATTGAACGTCCGCGCCCAGGGCCCCTCCGATATCTGACGGCTGGCCACTTTCAGGTCGATCGGAGGATTCACCGTAAATGCGGCTTCGACATTTTGGGGAACCGCCCGGCCCTCCCCCAGGTATTTCAGAAGAACGTTGCCGGTCAGGGAAAATCCCATAAGCAACAGTTTTCGCGCAGGGTCCCGGTCAATGATATATTCGACCGCATGCGCTAAATCCTCACTGGAGCCACCGTTCCATAACCGGTCGCATAGCCCGATGCCGGGGCCACTCCCGCGCTGGTTCATCATGAACACGCCAAATCCTTCTCCGAACAGTTTGGAGGCGACCCGGCGCATGTAGGCGGACTCGCTGCACCCTCCCATGCCGTGGCTCATCAGCACCGCGGGAGCGGAGGGCTCCGGCGCCTCCAGTTCGTACATCAACAGCAGGTTGCTTGGGTCGAGGGGAATCCGGTGAAGAACCCTTCGCGGAAGTTTGGGATCGCGGGAAAACTGGGAGCCGATGATCGTCTGGGCAATCGGCCCACGAATCAGGGGATGGGGATTAAAGGATGTATCGAGACTGTTCATGACCGTTCATTTTGCCGGAGCCCTTCTTAGGGCCGGGAAAAGGGAGTAAAAAGCTCAATTATTGAAATAATTATTCCAGTCGAGGTATCTATATAGGGAGCGCCGCAGGGGCGCTTATCCAAATTACTGGAGTGCGGCGGTTTTCGCAATAAAAAGCGGGACGGAGCCCTGTAACATGGGCCTTGACGGGCCTGGAGCACCCTGCTAGATTGCCCAATGGGTTGCCTATCATTATCCATAACTATGAATACCAATAACCGAAAAAACAAGTGGCGTTCCCTGGCTGTTGGATTCTGGACTGCCGGGTGTGTTCTGCTGTGGACGGCGACCGTGCCAGCCGGTACGGCCTATGAAGACTCCCTGCGCAAAGCCACCGCGATGAGCCAGGCCGGGGACTGGGAAGCGGCGATTGAGGAATTTCAAAAAGCCCTCAAGGAAAACCCCGGCGACTCCGTCACCCAAGCCAATCTGGGGGTGGCGCTCAGCCGGGTCAACCGTCACCGGGGGGCCCTGCTGGCGTTTCAGAAAGCGCTGGAGATGGGGTACGACAGCGCCACCTTCCGCTATTTCCGCGGGCTGTCCCTGGCCAAGATGAATCTTCTCGAAGACGCCGCCCAGGAAATCGAAACCGCTCTTAAAAAAGATTCGCGCATGGTGCATGCCGATTACGATCTGGGGTTGATCTATCTGCAACTGGGCCGGGAAGACAAGGCCCGCGAACGGGTCAAAATCCTTTACAAAAGAAACTACAAGCTGGCGAAAAAGCTCCACGGCCAGATCCCGCTCGATTATAAAATCACCTCGGTCGATCAGGGCGGCGCATTAAAAGGCCGGGTCAACCTGATCGGGGTGGTGCCCAAGCCCCGGGTGTTTCATCTGATCCACGCACCCAATATCGAATACTGCTCCCGCATTTCCGACGGCCAAGGCCACCGCATTCTATACGACTTCACGGTTTCCGAGGCGGGAGGACTCAAGGACACCGTCATCGCCATCCAGGGCGTCAGGAAAGGCAAACCGTTTCCGCGCAGAATGCAAACCCTCCGCCTCCACCGATGTCATGTCAACCAATATGTGATCGGGATCAAGAACGGGGAAAATCTCCTGGTGGAAAATATGGACCCCATCAAGCACGAAATCGCCACCTACGAAATTTACGGGTCGCACCGGAACCAAATCAGCCTTAAAAGCGTGTTGCCCGTCAACTCGCAGGTCCGTTCCGCCTTCATCAAACCCGGCGCACCGGAGTTCATTCTCAAGTGCAACCTGCATCCCTTCCTGCAAACCCGGGGCTACATCATCGACAATCCCTACTTCGCCATCAGCGATACCGAGGGACATTTCAACATCGAAAATATTCCGCCCGGCACCTACGAGGTCACCGCCTGGCATCCTTTCATTCCCATTCAGAAAGGCACTCTCACCATTGAAACGGGAAAAACCGCGCAGTTGGATTTTACGTTCAAGGGGGAAGACGCCCGGCGCAAGCTTTACCAGAACGACACCAAGGGGTACCGCTTCAACACCTGGTTCGACAACAAGGAAACGTTTTATGGCGACCTCAGGAAAGACGATCCGGTGGAAGTCCTGCAACACTTCGACAACAGCGAGCGCTACATCGGGGATTTAAAACCCTTTTAATCTCTCCGCTTTTCCTAATTTCACAACAGCTTTAGAAAGCGGCTACCGGCTGGCTTTGAGAACGAGGGTTTTCAGATTGTGGAGACGTTCAGCTTTCCGGGCGGCGGCGCGGGCGTTCTCCGCGGTCTGGTAATCCCCCAAAAAGACCCGGTACCAGTGGCCCTTGGTTTTGGACACCTCGACACTTATCACAAAAGCGGAATACCCTTTTCGCTTCAGCGTGGATTCCAGAGCGCGGGCTTGCGTTAATTTTCGGAAGGAACTGACCTGCACCCGATACGGCTTGCGTGATTGAGCGGACGGCGCAGCCCGTTTGGCGGAACCGGAGGGAACAACGGGAGTCACCGACCGCTTGGCGGGACCGGTTGAAGCGGTGGGAGGGGTTACCCTCTTCTTCGGCTTTTCCTTCATCAGGTCGTCCAGCTTCCGGATGATATCGTCATAGGTGTCACTCGACTTGCTGGTACCGCCATCCGGTTCCTTGTAGGATGCCAGAAGGATGCGCGGCTGTTCGATAACCTTTTCCACCTCGTCCACCCATGAGTGAACGGTTTTCTTCATGACTTTGATTTTGCCGTCCAGGTCGACATAGCGTTCCAGGTCCACGTCCTCCAGAGTTTCGAAAAAGGTGTAGTCGTATTGCTTCACCGGAGCCTGCACCACGTCTTTGATTGTTCTGAAAAAGGATCGGGATTTGACGGCGCGGTCCTTCTGGACCATCTGGACGGTATCTCCGGATTCGCCCTCCAAAAACGAGAACAAATTATTCTGGCCGGCGTGGTACATGCCCCACCCTGCCAAGCCCAACAATCCCAGAAATACCAGTTTTTTCAAAAATTTCATTGACGTCCCCTGCCATAAAGACTTGAAGGATCCCCGGAAACTAAAGGAGGAAAATTGATATTCAAATTATACCAATTTATTCAATAGTTTACAGAATTATTTTTGAGGGATCAAGGGGCCCGAAAAAGCCGGACGAGGGTGGGCGGGATTCACATCTTCTTGGGGGCCGAAACCCCAAGGATCGAAAGGCCGCTGGCGATCACGTTCCGCAGGCAATCTAAAAGCAACAACCGCGCCAGGGTCCTCTCCCGGTCCCCGGTGACGATGCGGTGCTGTTTGTAATAGCTGTGAAAGATGGCGACCAGCTCATGCAGGTAAAAGGCGATGCGGTGGACTTCCAGCGTCAGGGCGCTTTTCTCGATGCACTCCCGGTAGGCCAGAATCTTTTTGATCAGGGCAAACTCTTCGGCCTCCTTTAACTGCGAGAGATCGGTGGTGTCCAGCTCCGGAAAGGGAACCTTCTGTTCCTCGGCGGTGCGGAACACACTACAGATCCGGGCATGGGCGTATTGAATATAATAGACGGGATTTTCGGGTGACTCTTTCTTGGCCAAGTCCAGGTCGAAGTCGAGGTGGCTGTCGGAACCGCGCATCAGGAAAAAGAAGCGGGTGGCATCGACCCCCACTTCCGCGACCACGTCGGTCAGTGTTTCAAACTCACCCGACCGGGTGGACATGGAAACCTTCTTCCCTCCCCGTTTCAGGGACACGAACTGCACCAGCAGGACCTTGAACACCTCCTGGCCGTACCCCATGGCCTTCAACACCGACTGCATGCGCGGCACATAGCCGTGATGGTCCGCCCCCCACAAATCCAGAATGAGGTCGTACCCGCGGTCCACCTTGTTCTTGTGATACGCGATGTCGGAGCAAAAATAAGTTCGCTCGCCGCCCTGTTTGATGATGACCCGGTCAGCGTCATCCTCGAATTCCGAAGTCTTGACCCAGGTGGCGCCGTCTTTTTCATAAACGAAACCTTTTTCCCGGAGCCAGTTGATGGCGCGGTTGACCGAATCGTCCTCATCCAGGCTGGTCTCGCTGAACCAGCGGTCGAATTCCACGCGGAATTCCTTCAGGTCGTTGCGGATGCCCTCGAGAATGGAGTCCTTCGAAAATTGCCGGAAAAAAGTCAGCGCGTCCTCATCGGGTTTGTCGAGGTGACGGGTTCCGTCCTTGTCGATAACCTGCTGGGCGATGTCCCGGATGTAGTCCCCCTTATACCCATCGTCGGGAAACGTCACCTTATGGCCCAACAGTTCCTTGTAACGGAGCCAGGTCGAACGTCCCAGCATGTTCATCTGGTTGCCGACGTCGTTGATGTAATACTCGGTGGACACATCGTACCCGGCCATATCCAGGAGACCGGACAGGGCGTGCCCCACCGCCGCGCCGCGGCCATGGCCAACGTGCAGCGGGCCGGTCGGGTTGGCGCTGACAAACTCGACGAGCACCTTTTTCTTTTGGCCGACGTCGGACCGGCCGAAATTCCGTCCCTGCTCGACGACTTCCCGCAATCGATTCCGGAAAAAGTCGGCGGACATTTTGATATTGATAAACCCCGGCCCCGCCACCTGCGCCGAATCGATCGCGTCGTTCCCATCTTTTAAAAATCCGCAAATCGCCTCGGCAATCACTTTCGGGTTTTTCTTTTCCGAACGCGCCAACTGCATAGCGAGGGTGGTGGCGAAGTCTCCCAGGGTTTCATCCTTGGGCTCTTCGATGATGATATCGGGCGTCTCCACCAGATTCAGGTCACCCTTTGTTTTGGCCCGGTCCAGGGCGTCCGCGATCAATTGTTTTACCGTTTCCTTCATGGGTCTCGTCAATAGGGCAAAGGTTCGATTTCTGTTTTCAGAAAAATTGTATAACCGCTGAGGGGATGAGAATGGAGAAATAAAAAGAAAGGATTATTTGGATTGCTGGCGGATCGCCTCGATTTGAGATTCCATTTCCTTTTCCAACCGGTCCTTTTCTTCCGCGAATTCCTGTTTCAATTGTTCAGATTCCGAGTGCAACAGCTCCGGCGGAGTCCGCTCCTCCAGGTATTTCACTTTGTGCTGAAGGGTGATATCCTTGTCTGCAATTTTCGCTTTGCACTCTTTGCGAATCTCGGCGATCTGCTCTTTTTGCTTGGCGGTCAGTTTTTTCCGTTTTTTTCCTCCGGGAACCAGTTTGTCGGACTTTTCCAGACTGATTTCCCAGGCGCTTTTCAAATCGGACATGGCATCTCTCCAGAATTTTTCAATGATTATAAACGAACGGCCAACCCCAAACAAACCAAAAGATAACGGCTTTCCCAGCGGCGCCCCGAAGCATTGCCCATTTCAGTTTCAACCCGGTGTTGGTATACTGAGAATTCATGAGGCTTTTTGAGACAATCCGGAAGCCAGACTACGACAGTGGCCTCCTGTCAAACCTTATCCATATACTTCAAATATTTAAAGGAGATTGACAGAATAACATCTTTTGTTATTCTGTGGAACATGGTAGCCACCACCGAGCGCGCACTTCTACTAAGGCAGTTGAAGAACTACCTGCTTTTTCTCAAGGAATCGGGCCATACCCATATTCCTTTGAACCATGAACTGAGCGAATTACCGGTGATGGCCGTCCCGGACGGTCATTTTCACGACAGCTCGGTTGAACCCTCGGAATCGCGAATGACCCAGGATACACTTTTTTCAGAACCTCAGGATCACTCCGAAGAATTAATTTCACTTGCGGCCGTGCGCGAGGATTTGGGCGATTGCCAGCGCTGCAAACTGTGCGAAAACCGGCAGACTATTGTCTTCGGTTCGGGCAATCCCAACGCCGATCTGGTGTTCGTCGGCGAAGGACCGGGAGCCGACGAGGATGCACAGGGCCTGCCCTTTGTCGGCCGTGCCGGCAGGAAGCTGACGGAAATCATCGAAAAGGGAATGCTCCTCGACCGGGAAAAGGACACCTATATCTGCAATATCGTCAAGTGCCGGCCTCCCGGCAACCGCGATCCCGAACGGGACGAAGTGGCCGCCTGCAAACCGTTTCTCATCAAACAACTGAAGGCTATCCGCCCCAAAGTCATCGTTGCCCTGGGCAAGCCCGCCGCCAGCACCCTGCTGGGCCGCAACGTGGCCATTACCAAGGAACGCGGCACCTGGCATGAGTTCGAGGGAATGAAACTGATGCTCACCTATCACCCGGCATACCTCCTGCGCGCGTACACACGGGAAAACCGGCAGGCGGTGTACGAGGATATGCAGAAAGTCCTGGAAGTCCTGAACGCATGAAGTCCGCACAGGAAGCCGTCGAACGGCTGAAGAAAAACATTGAATCCGTCATCATCGGCAAACCGGAGGTGATCGAACGGGCCATTATCGCGTTGATCGCGAAAGGCCATTTACTCATCGAAGACGTTCCCGGCGTCGGCAAAAGTTCGCTGGCCTACTGCCTGGCGCATTCGGTCAATCTCGATTTCCAGCGCATCCAGTTCACCAACGACATTCTTCCATCCGACATTGTCGGGGTATCCATTTATAATCAAAAGGAAGGCACCTTCCATTTCAACAAGGGACCCATTTTCGCGAATCTGGTGCTGGCGGATGAAATCAACCGTTCCTCGCCGCGTACCCAGAGCGCCCTGCTGGAAGCCATGAACGAAAAGCAGGTGACGGTGGACAATGAGACGTATGAACTGGAAGATCCTTTTATGGTGGTTGCCACCCAGAATCCGATTGAGAGTCACGGCGTGCATCCCCTACCGGAATCTCAGCTCGACCGTTTCATGATGTACATTTCCATGGGCTACCCGGCACCCAACGACGAACGCACGCTTTTGACCCAGACGTCGCCCAGCCAGAATATCCGCGACATCGAAGCGGTGCTGGACAAGGCCGACGTTCTGGACCTCCAGCGCCAGGCGGAAGCGGTGAAGATCGAACCGGTGCTGACCGATTACATCTTGAACGTGATCACCGCCACCCGCGAGTCCCCGCATCTGGCTCTGGGCGTCAGTCCCCGGGGAGGCCTCATCCTGCAACAGGCGGCCCGGGCGCGCGCTTTGGTGTACGGACGCGATTACTGCATTCCCGACGATATCAAGCAACTGGCGGTTCCGGTGTTGTGCCACCGCGTCATCCCGGAGTCGCGCCATGGAACCCACAAACGGACCGTGTGCGACACCTCCGCCATTATTATGGATATCGTAGACCAGATGGAAATCCCCGTTTAGTTTGTCATTGTTCAACCTTCACCCACCGGGGCGCCTTGCAAATGAAACTCGATTACAAACCGGTCTTCACTCTTTCTTATTTCAACCGGACGCTCCAGGTGACGCGCGAGGGCGGCGGGTTTATCGTGCTGTTGTTCGGGGTGGGGCTCGGCGCCATCAACACCGGCAATAATCTGCTGTACCTGATTCTCGCCATGTGCTGCAGTTTCATTGTCGTGTCGGGGGTGCTGTCCGAGCAGACCTTTAAAGGAATATCCGTTCAGGCCTCATTGCCCAAAACGATTTATCCGGAGGATTCCTATCCGCTCAACCTGAAAATTTCCAATTCCAAAAAAAGAATACCCTCCTATTCTCTCTATGTGGAATTTGCGCTGGATCCGAGAGGGCGTTACCGTATCGGGCAATCGGCTTATGTGTATCAGCTCCCTCCGCAATCCACGGTGGACCGGAGCCTGATCTTTACAGGACTCCAACGCGGCCCGGTCCGGATACCGAGTGTCCATTTGAAGACCAGTTTTCCGTTTGGGTTTTTCGTCAAGACCAAAACCCTGCCGATCCATCTGGAGACGCTGATTTTCCCGATCATCAAAGAGGTGGTTCTGCCCTCTCCCGAAGAATATTCCCAAGAGGGAGAAGGGACGATCGGCCTCGCCGGTGACGATTTGTATTCGATCCGGGAGTATCAACCCGGCGACCCGATGGCGGCGGTGCACTGGAAATCCAGCGCCAAAACGGGAGCGCTCCGGGTCAAGCAGTTTTCCAAAGGGGGACTGCACAACTACACGCTGTTCCTCAATA
>CAYPKH010000021.1:0-11693 GCA_964411245.1 uncultured Nitrospina sp. | reverse complement strand
GCGCATTCATCTGCTGGTGGGCGATTCCAACATGAGCGAATTCGCCTGCGCCCTCAAGATGGGCACCACCTCTCTGATGATGGAGCTGATCGAGCTGGGCGTGGCCAATCAGGAATGGATTCTCTCCAACTCGGTGGACGCCATGCGCGATATTTCCCGCGATCCCGAGTTCAAATGGGAAATCTCTCTGCGCGACGGCAAGCCGACCACCGCCTTGGAATTGCAGTGGGACATCCTGCAGGCCGCCAAGAAATATCTGGCCGGTTCCTCCAGCGATGCCGACTGGGTGCTGGAGGCTTGGGGATCGGTGCTGACTGATATGCCCAAGGGGCCGGAAGCCCTCATCGGGCGCGTCGACTGGGCCAGCAAGTATTGGTTGCTCACCGAATTCATGAAATCGGAAAACGTGGGATGGCAGGACCCGTGGATCAAAAGTCTCGATTTGGAATTCCACAACCTCAACAAGGCACACGGCTTGTATTGGGGCCTTGAAGAAAACGGCGACGCCCACCGCAAAACTTCCGACGAGGCCATCCGGTTTGCGATGTCCAGCGCGCCCAAAGGCACCCGCGCCGACGGCCGCGGCGAGCTGGTGAAAACCCTGCTGGAATGCCAGACCGGTTATCTGATCGACTGGATCGGATTCCGGCTCAATAAAGAAGAACCCTTCCTCATGCTGGATCCTTTCATTTCCTACAAAAAGGAAATTCAGGAATACCTGCGCCGCATGGATTTGCAGGAACCCTTCGACGGCAAAAATTATTTCCGCTGACCACCCGGGTCCAAGTGGATTGAATTTTCTCCTGCCGCGACAGAGGTAACGGCATCCCGCGCGCGAGCGTTGTTATGCGGAATTTAGGGTTGGCTTCGTTCGGGGGCAGGAGTATATTAAGAGCCATGGGAAAACTCCTGGACATCCATCTTCAAGGAGATTGCTGTGGAAAACTGTCTGTTCTGTAAAATTGCCAGCGGAGACGAAACCTCTGAAACCGTTTACCGGGATGAGCATATAATCGCCATCAAGGATATCAATCCCCAGGCGCCGGTCCATCTCCTGATTTTTCCCAAAAAACATCTGGGCACTCTTATGGAAATTGAGGATTCCGACAAGGAACTGATGGGGTCGGTGTGCACCGTCGCCAAATTTCTGGCCGAAGAAAACGATCTCGAAATGTCGGGCTTTCGTCTGGTCCTCAACTGCGGGATGGGCGCCGGGCAAACGGTGTTCCACATTCATTTTCATCTGCTGGGCGGCAGGCCCATGAAGTGGCCCCCCGGTTAATCATATGATCACCGCCGAACAATTGTATGAAAAACTGAAGCCGATCAAAGTCGGCAGTCCCCTGTGTGAGTTCACGCTGGAACATTGCCGGCGGATGCAACCCGTCATCAATCGGATCGAAGAACTCAAGCGGGAGAAGAACGCCATTATTCTGGCGCACAATTATGTGGGGCCGGAAATTCTGTATGGGGTGGCCGACCACACCGGCGATTCCTACGGCCTGGCGAAGACCGCCCGCGATTCCGATGCCGAGGTCATCGTGTTTCCTGCCGTGCGGTTTATGGCGGAGACCGCGAAAATTTTAAATCCCGATAAAACGGTGATCGACCCCAACCCCGACGGCGGCTGTTCGCTGGCCGACGGCATCACCCCCGGCGATGTCCGGCGTCTGCGGCAGGAGTACCCCGGCCACACCTTTGTCTGCTACATCAACACCACTGCCGAAGTGAAAGCCCTGTGCGACGTGTGCGTGACCTCCTCCAACGTCTACCGCATCATCGAGGCGATCGATAATGACAACATTTATTTTCTGCCCGACAAGCTGATGGCCCAGAACGTGATTCAGGATTTGCAGACCCGGGGGGTGGATAAGAATATCGTCTGGTACGACGGCACCTGTTACGTGCATGAGGAATACGCGCCCGACGCCATCGATTTTGTCCGCGCCAACAATCCGGAAGTCGATGTGCTGGTGCATCCGGAATGCCGGCCCGAAGTGGTGCGGAAAGCGGATTACGTGGGAAGCACCAGCAACATGCTCGACCATGTCCGCAATTCCAGCTGCGATACGTTTTTCCTGCTCACCGAATGCGGCTTGACCGGCATTCTGCAATCCGAGTTTCCCGGAAAACGGTTCGTCGGCTCCTGCACCCAGTGCAAATACATGAAGGCTAATTCGCTTCAGAACCTCCTGCAGGCGCTGGAAAACCCCCGTCCCGATCAGGTGATCGAGCTTTCCCCCGAGGTCCGGCAAAACGCGCTCCGCTGTGTCGAACGCATGTTCGAATACACGGAAAATTTTTTTCCTGAACCCTTCTAAATTTTTTTACCTGGGTGAAATCCCTGATACAAGGCGGGTAATACGAAGAGCGTGAGCGCGGTAGAGGATAAAATGCCGCCGATCACCACCGTGGCCAGCGGACGCTGAACCTCCGCGCCGGTGCCGGTCGCCAGCGCCATAGGCAGAAATCCTAAAGACGCCACCAGCGCCGTCATCAGCACCGGCCTAAGCCGCGTGAGCGAACCTTCCACCACCGCCGGACCCGGGTCCATCCCCTCCTCGCGCAGTTTGTTAATAAAGGAAATCATCACCACACCGTTCAGCACCGCCACCCCCGACAAGGCGATGAACCCGACCGCCGCCGAAATGGACAGAGGAATGCCCCGCAACCACAGCGACAGGATGCCTCCCGTCCAGGCGAGCGGCACACCGGTAAAGACGATCAACGCCTGCCGGGTGGAGCCGAACGCCGCGAACAGCATCAGAAAGATCAACAGCAGGGCAACCGGCACCACTACCCACAACCGCTTGCTGGCGGAGATCAGGTGTTCGAACTGCCCGCCCCAGGTGATCCAGTAACCGGACGGCAAGGATAGCTGGCGTTGAATCGTCTCCTGTGCCTGCTTGACAAACGAACCCAGGTCCCGTCCCCGCACGTTCGCGGTGACCACCACGCGGCGTTTGCCGTTCTCACGGCTGATCTGGTTGGGGCCCTTGATCACTTTGAAATCCGCCACTGCACCCAACGTAATAAACGCTGGCAGCGGTTGCCCCGGAGTCGTGCCGGATCCCGCGGCGGGATACGCCGTTCCGGCCAGGCCCTCGGGATACGGCAGGGGAATGCGCTTGAGCGAGGGGATATCATTACGGATGTCATCCGGCAGGCGGACGATCAAATCGAACCGGCGGTCGCCCTGAAACACCTGGCCGGCCCGTTTGCCGCCGATGGCGATTTCGATCACGTCCTGCACGTCCGAGACGTTCAGGCCCAGCCGCGCCATTTCACTGCGGTTGAGTTCAATGGTGAGTACCGGCAATCCGGTCACCTGCTCCACCCGCACGTCGGTCGCTCCGGGCACCGTGGCCAGCACTTTTGAAATCCGTTCCGCTTCGTCCAGCAGAATTTCGAGATCGTCTCCAAACACTTTGACCGCCACGTCGCTCCGCACCCCGGCGATCAGTTCGTTGAAGCGCATTTGAATCGGTTGCGTGAACTCATATTTGTTGCCGGGCAGGGTGATCAGTTTTTCCTCCATCTCATCCGCTAATTGAGTTCGGGATTTATTGGGGTCGGGCCACTTGGAGCGCGGATGGGTCATCACGAACACATCGGCGACGCTCGGCGGCATGGGATCGGTGGCGATCGCCGCCGTACCGATTTTGGCGAACACATAATCGACTTCGGGAAACTCTTTGATTTTTCGCTCGAGCGCGTGTTGCATAGACACCGCCTGGTCCAGCCCGGTTCCGGGAATGCGCAAAGCATGCACCGCCATGTCCTGTTCGTCCAGCGTGGGGAGGAACTCGGTCCCCAGGCGCGTTCCCAGCAAAAGGCTCAATGCGACCAGCACCCCGGTCAGCGTTATTACGGCGGAGCGGTTGTTCAGGGACAGGTGGAGTAGCGGTGCGTAGATTGCTTTCGCCAGTTGCAGAAGCGGATTTTTCTTTTCAGAGATGCGGCCGGTGGCAAACTGCGCCACCATCGCCGGCACAAAGGTCACCGATAAAATCAGGGCGCCGGTCAACGCCGCCAGCACCGTGTAAGCCATGGGCTGAAACATTTTGCCCTCGATCCCGGTCAGCGTCATGATCGGCAGGTACACGATCATGATGATGAACACTCCGAAGATGCTGGGACGGGACACCTCCACCGCCGCCTGTTGAACGATGAAGTGACGCTCCTCCGGATGCAGTTCGCGTTTCAAGCGGGCCTGCTCGAGGCCCATGCGCCGGACGCAGTTTTCGACGATGATCACCGCGCTGTCGATGATGATGCCGAAATCGATGGCGCCCAGGCTGAGCAGGTTGCCACTGACTTTATTGGTCACCATGCCGGTGATGGCGAACAGCATGGATAGGGGAATCACCAGTGCGGTGATGAACGCCGCACGAAAATTGCCCAACAGCAGAAACAGCACCAGAATGACGAACAGGGCCCCTTCGGAAAGATTGTCGCGCACCGTGGCCAGCGTGGCGTTGACCAGTTTGGTGCGGTCGTACACAACGTTGGCTTGGATGCCTGCGGGCAGGGTGCGGTTGATTTCCTTCATCTTCTCCGCCACGCGCAACGAAACCGTCCGGGTGTTTTCTCCCTTCAGCATGAACACCGTGCCGAGAACGGTTTCCCTGCCGTTCCGGGTGGCCGCGCCGGTGCGGAGTTCTTTGGCGATGTGCACGTCCGCCACGTCGTGAATGTAGATGGGCACTCCGCGGTGCGTGCCGACCACGATCTGCGAAATTTCCTCTTCGGAAACCACCTGCCCTGGAGCGCGAATCAGGTATTGCTCGCCGCTGTGTTCCAGGTAGCCCGCTCCCACGTTGGCATTGTTGTTGAGGAGCGCCTGCACGACATCGCGGAAGGTGATGTCGAACGCCATCAGTTTTTCCGGGTCGGGCGCCACCTGGTACTGCTTGACGTATCCGCCGATGCTGTTGACTTCCGCCACCCCGGGCACGGTGCGCAGTTGCGGACGGATGATCCAGTCTTGCACCGTGCGCAACTCCACTGCCGCGTCGAATGGATCGTCGAGCCGCGGGTGGTCCTTGTCCCATTCCACCGACCACATGAAAATTTCGCCCAGGCCGGTGGCGATCGGTCCCATGACCGGTTGAATACCGAACGGCAGTTGCTCCTTCACTTCCTGCAGGCGGGAGTTGATCAGCTGGCGCGCGAAGTAAATATCGGTTCCTTCTTCAAAGATGACCGTCACCTGCGACAACCCGTAGCGGGAAATAGACCGAGTCTCCAGCAGGTAAGGCAATCCCGCCAGTGTGGTTTCCACCGGGTAGGTGATGCGCTGTTCCACTTCCAGCGGGGAGTAGCCGGGCGCCACGGTGTTGATCTGCACCTGAACGTTGGTGATGTCCGGCAGGGCGTCGATCGGCAGGCGCTGAAAGTTGTAGACGCCGAGACCGATCAGGCCGAATGTCGCGAACAGCACGAATAGTCTCTGCCGGATTGAAAAACGGATGATGCGCTCGAGCACGGGTTCGGCTCTCCTTTAATGATCGTGCGTGGCCGCGGATTTGCCGATCTCCGCTTTCACCGCAAAACTGTTTTTATGAACGTATTCGGTCCCCGGTTCCAGGCCGCCGAGCACTTCCACACGGGTCCCGTCGTTTTCGCCCAACTCCAGCGGGCGGGCTTCGTAACGGTTGCCCACCTTGATGAACACCACCGACCAGTCGCGTATTGTTTGAATCGCGTCAATCGCCACCGCCAACGGCACCTTCCGGGTGGCCTGAATCAGATCCACCGTGACGTACATGCCGGGACGCCACAGGCGTTTCTTGTTGGAGATGACTACGCGCCCGGTCACCGTCCGCGTTTTTTTATCAATCAACGCACCCAGATACGTGAGCTTGCCTTTGGCTTCCAGGCCCAGCTTGTCCGCCTTCACGGTGACCTGCTGGCCCAGATGAACGACGTTCAGATGCTTGGTGGGTACGGCAATGTTCACCCACACCTCGGACAAATCGGCCAGCACGAACACGTCGAAATCCTTTTTGACCGCTTCGCCGACGGCGATGTGTTTTTGAATCACTTCCCCGTTGATCTGGGAGCGCAGTTCGAAGCGGGTGAACCGATGCCGTGAATCCCCGGACAGGTGTTTGATCTCCCACCGGGTCAATCCCAGCGCCAGCAGTTTCTGCGCCATGGTTTTGATGCGGAGCTCGGCGCTCTCCAGATGTTTTCGTTTTTCGAGCAGAGCCAGTTGGTTGTCGTAGCCGATCTTTTCCCGCAAAGAGATGTATTTCGCCTCGGCGCTTTTATACTCCTCCATCGCCAGCAGATATTCCGACTTCGAAGAGATTTTCTTTTTGTAAAGCGACTGCTCGCGTTCAAACACGGCTTGGGCCCGGATCAGGCGCGCGTAGGCGGGAATGATCTGCGCGCGCGACTCGCCCAGTACCAGCTGGTTGATCTCGGCGTACAGCGTATCGAGGTCCAATCCCTGTTGCAGAAGGTCGAGCATGGTTTGAGTATTCTTGTTGATCAGCTCATGCCGGAGGAGATCGAGTCGTCCCGGCTCAACCTGGTTTTGGGCGGTCAGGTAATCACTCTTGGCGTCGGCCAGTTCGCGCGAATCGAGAACCGCCAGGATGTCGCCCTTTTTCACCGAGTCGCCCAAATCCTTTTGAACGCGGGTCACCATGGCGTCCACCCGCGGCACGACATGCGCTACGCGTTTTTCATGCAGGCCGATTTCGCCGTTGAGTTGCACCACCTGATGAATTTCTGCGGGTCCAACGCGGGTGGTTGCGATGCCCGCGTTTTTGGCGGCTTCCTCGGAAATTTCCGCGCGTGCTTCGATCTGGGAGTATTGCCATCGATGACTTTTCCCCTGCCACTCCGCCATGACGGTGACCTCGAAGGAATGCGGTTCGGTGACGGTCTGGCCGCCCAACAGATAAGCGCCGGAAGGACGGAACCGGATGTGATCCACCCGTTCCAGCCGTTGCAGATCGATGTTCAGTGTGATTTGATCGAGCAGAATCGGTTGGCCCTGTGCGTCCGTCGCGTACACCCGGAATTGCGGCGGCACGTTGCGCTCGTAAATGGTAACCTCCAGATTCAAACCGTCCCGCGAAAAGAGACGCCCGCCGTGCGCTCCCCTGACCTCATCGGGGCCTTGCGTTTGCGTGGTGGAATCCGGATCGACCCCGTCCGGTCCAAGAGCCGTGGGCGGCTCCATCTTCAGTATCACCACGGCCAGCGCCAGGCCCACCCCCAGGATGATCAGGATGGATAAAGTTTTACGGTTCATCGTTGCGTCTCCTTTTTCGTGGGACGGGGCGGGGGTTGGGGCGTTGCTGTCCGGGGCGGCGCAACAGCCTGTCCGGTCAACCGTTCCACGTCGGCGACAGCCTTGTGGTATTCCGCGAGGGCGTCGAGAAGCTGCGCGCGCGCGTTGAACCAGGTGCGCTGGCTGTCCAGCACTTCCAGATACCCGAACTTGCCGAAGCGGTATCCTTCATTGACCGCCTCAAATGCTGTCCGCGCCCCCGGCAGGATTTGGGTCTTGAGCGCAATCACCCGGCTGTGGGCGTTGGCCAGACGGGTGTAGCCGTCCGTCAGCGCGGCGTTCAGTTTCAACCCGGCCGCCCGTTTCTGGGCTTCCGCTTTGGCGAGGCGGTGGCGCGCTTCGGCGATGGCGCCCTGGTTGCGGTCGAACAATTGCAGAGGCAATGAAAATTCCAGAACGAAGGTGTTGTCGTTGGTCTCCTCGCGCCAGCGTCCGCCGGCGCCGACTCTCAGGTTGGGAACCGCGTTGGCTTCTTCCAGATCGACCGCCGCTTCGCGTTGCACCATCTCCGCCGCCCAGCGGGCGAGGTCGGGATTGTTCTGGATCTGGGCGGTCAATGTGTCATACACGGGAACCGGGGCGATGAGGTACAGGTTGCCCACCAGTTGTTCGAAACGCGGCGCCAGACTGCCCCAGAAGGTGGCCAGCCGCCGGTACGCCGCCTTGAGATTATTCTCGGCCTGTTGCAATTCAATTTGCGTGGTGGACAACGCCACCTGCGCTTTGACTTGGTGGATGGGCGACACCTTGCCCGCGTCTACCCGCGCCTTGACGGCGTTATAGGAGTTTTGGGACAGGGTGACCAGCTGGCGCCCTAGTTTCATTTTTTCCTGGGCGGTGAGGGCGTCGGTGTAGGCCTGGGTCACCCGCGTCAGAATGTTCATGCGCGCGGTTTCGTAATCCCAGTACGCCAGGTCCTTGTGCGACAGCGCCGCTCTCTCCCGCTTGGCGCGCTTGCCGCCGAGCTCGATCACCTGGCTGAGCATGAGGGTCGACTGCGACTGCCGGACGTCCTTAAAACCGCCGGAGCCGAACACGTCCTCCACATCGAGCAGGAGTTTCGGATTTTTATAAAGCCCGGCCTGCACCGCCCGCGCCTCCCGCGCGCGCACTTCGAGGGAAAACGCTTCCAGCTCCGGATTGTGGAGCAGGACCTGCACGATCACTTCCTGCAGGGTCAGCGGCCCGATGAGGCTGGCTTTTTTCTGCAGGGTTATCTCTCCACCCGGGCCGGTGGATTGCTTCGTTGGAATTTGTGGGTCCGCCCCGAAAGACGCCGACGGCCAAAACATCAGCAGTGCGATCAGGACGAGCCGTTTGAAAACGGGTTTCATGTGGTTTGAGCGAACGAAACGGTGGAACGTGTTCCACGGCTTCGAACGGATTTTAGTTAAATGTGTTCAATGGGTTGAGCTGAAGAGACGGGATTACACGCGCAGGGGCGGCGAGCGTTCGCAAAAGGATTGCGGACCAAGCAATATCCTGATGGCGTCGGAGGAGTGAACCAGGGTCCGGAAAATTTTCGGTTGCGCCAGAGCGAAGGCAACCGGCGTGGCGCTGAGATTGAAATCCGCCGCCAGCTGGATCTTCGGCAGGCTCGATGGGTTGGAGTCGTATTGCACCGATTCGGCGTCGCCGCCCGGCAGGCTTTCCGAATGATGATGCGTCTCGCCGGGGCGCAGAGGAGGTTTTCCGGAGTCGACGACGCGCGCCAGGTGTTCCAGCTCCAGCGAATGGAAATGCCCGCCGTGCTGGTGCGCCTGCAGTTCGCCGTCGTGCGCGTGGACGTAGTCGGGATGATAATGATGGAACATCCCGAAACTGAAATGGAACGCCCACAACAGGACGAAGCCGTAAACCAGCGCCGGACGGATTTTGAGGATTCTGCGGATCACGTGCCTTGCACTCCCGGAAAGGGTGGCGTTTATTCTTTATCGGTTGAATATAGCCCCATTATAAGCAAATTCAAGGATTTATGGCAAATTTTTTCACCAGCGTGACCGGCGAGCCGCCGGTGGCAAATTTGGCAGAGGACACAGATAAAACCTTGAGCAGGCAGGATAACAGGATGAACAGGAAGAAAACCGAGATCCTTTCCTTCGGCAGGCTCAGGACAGGCTAATCCCTCAGGATGACAATCAATATCGAATTGTCATTCTGAGGAGCCTTAGCGACGAAGAATCCGGGTTTTAACTACAGATGAAAGATTCATGCTACCCTTTTCGCGTAAGGGGCTTAGAGAATTTATGCTGCGTGTATCCCATCTATCGTTGACCAAGGACCAGCCGATCCTCAGGGACATTTCCTTCGAGGTGGCGGCGGGGCAGATGCTGACCGTGCTCGGTCCGTCCGGCGCGGGCAAGTCGTCGCTCCTCAGATGCCTCAACCGTCTCGACCCCGCCGATTCCGGCGAGGTGTTCCTCAACGGCACCGATGCGTGGTCGATGGATGTCCTGGAACTGCGCCGCCGGATGGGCATGGTGTTCCAGGTGCCGGCATTGATCCCGGATACGGTGGCGGTGAACGTTGCGCTCGGACCCTCCCTGCGCCACGAGACGGTCAGCGCAACTGAGGTCCGGGATTTCCTGCAACAGGTGGGGTTGAACCCGGACCTGATGACCCGGCAGGTGGAAACCCTCTCGGTCGGCGAACAGCAACGCGTGGCGTTCGCACAGGTGCTGGCGAATAAGCCGAACGTACTTTTACTCGACGAGCCGACCTCGGCGCTCGACCCGACGGCGGCGCTGACCATCGAAAACCTCATTGCGGATATTCATTCGCGCCTGCATACGGCGACGGTGCTGGTGACGCACGACGTGCCACAGGCTCTGCGCTTCAACGCCGAGACGCTGGTGATCGTGAACGGTGCGGTGCTGGCGCGGGGCAACATTCAGGACCTGGTGAACGATACCGGCAACACCACCTTACAGAAATTTTTTAAAGGCGAATTGACGCCGCCGGGCGATGGCCCGGAGCAAATTTTAAAACCCTGAATTGCGCCCGGGGATCATCGGTTGCAGAGAACCGTCAGCAAATGGCCTCCCTCGCTAGAGGGCGGGCGGACAAGGAGAACAATCCCATGGCAATTGAATCGATATTAATAGCCTACGGGCTGGTCGCAATCGCTCTGTTGGTTTCCTGGCACAACAAGCTGACGCTGGAGAAGGAAGTGTTTTACGGCTCCCTGCGCGCCACCGTGCAGTTGGCCGTTATGGGATTCCTGCTGGAAGCGATTTTGACGATCGACAACTATTTTTACCTGGCGCTGATCCTGCTGGCGATGACGGCCATCGCCGCCTCCATTTCCGGCAAGCGCGGGCGGAAGATTCCGCACGCCTTCGGCATCGCGTTTACCGGCATCCTGATCGGCTCGGTGATCACCTTCGCGGTGCTGGCGGGGGCGGGGGTGATCGGGCCCGAGGCCAAGTACATCATCCCGCTGGGCGGGATGATCATCGGCAACTCGATGAACGCGTCGTCGCTGTCCCTGAACCGCCTGATCGGCGAGCTGGGGCATCAGCGGAAACGCATCGAGACCCTGCTGGCGCTGGGGGCGAATGCGCGGCAGGCGTCGGAATGGGCGGTGCGGCAGTCGGTGCGCTCGGCGCTGATCCCGGTGATTGACTCGATGAAAGTGATCGGTCTGGTGCACCTGCCGGGCATCATGACCGGCTTCATCATCGCCGGCGGCTCGCCCTTGGAGGCGGTGAAGTATCAATTGGCGATCGTGTTCATGATCGCCGGCACCGCGAGCCTGACCTGCATGATCGTCACCCTCCTCGCCGCCCGCCGATGCTTTTCCAGCGAACTGCAACTGCTCGATACGTTTCGACCGACTACAGCGTGAAAACATGAGACAGGATAACAGGATTAGCAGAATTAACAGGAACACCTGTCACCCTGAGCCTGTCGAAGGGCGGCAGGTTTTGTCTATTGAAGGGGGATGGGGGGATTTAACCGCAGATGAACTCAAGAGGGAACTGCCATGTCAATGCCATTGCTGACCATTTAGAACATGGTTCCTAATTTATAATTTTTTCATTAGGTCTTTATTTATTTTTGTTTTCTCAATATTTCCGTTGTTTAATCCATCTGTTATGAGGGTTTTTACTCCTTTTGGACCTCTCCTATTAAATTGGCCTTTTTTCAATATCTCTTTAGCTAAATCGCTTAATTTCGATGCAGTAAGATTTATCAAGTCTTTATGTAGATTATTAACTTCAGTATCCGGGGTGGCCCCAATGGCTGAATTAATTTGAATATTCAATTTGTTTATTATATCGCTGCCAAAAACAGCATAATCTATTATTGAAAATTGATTTCTTGTGCTCGCAATGGCAGCAATAATGCGATCTACATTAGATTTATCATCTTCAATTTCATA